>JBKHIL010000393.1:0-2518 GCA_046538645.1 Desulfovermiculus sp. | reverse complement strand
TGGCTGCTGGTCCAGGTGGAGGAGGTGGAGCCGGCCGGGGCCGAGGTGAGCGTTGGCAATCAGACTGGATGGATTGATGTCTCCAGCATGGGCTGGTGCCGGGAACCGGATCCGGAAAAGGCCCCTGAAGAAGTACCCAAGATCAAGGATGCTCGTAAGGTCTTGAGTGCGGGGGATATTGTCTGGGCTTCACCTGAGCAGGATAAAGCAGAGGACCAGGAAACGGTCCAATTAGAGCTGCAGCAACTCCCCAAGGTTCAGGGTTCTATTTTCTCCATGGATCCAAAGACTGGAGAGGTTTTGGCCATGGCCGGCGGTTTTTCCTTCCAGGCCAGCCAGTTCAACCGGGCTATGCAGGCAGAGCGCCAGCCGGGTTCGGCATTTAAGCCCATTGTCTATTCCGCAGCCCTGGATCATGGTTTTACTCCGGCATCAGTGCTTCTGGATGCCCCTATTGCATTTGCTGATCGGGCCACAAACTCAACCTGGAAGCCAGAAAACTACGAGCAGACAATCTTTGGTCCCACCCTGCTGCGCACCGGGCTGGTTAAATCCAGAAATCTGGTCACTATTCGATTGGCGCGTCAGATCGGAATCGATACAGTTATCCAGCGGGCCAAAGACCTGGGGCTCAAATCCGAGTATCCCCGTGACCTGTCGGTAAGTCTTGGGTCAGGATCTGTGACCTTAATGGATCTCTGCCAGGCCTACTCTGCATTTGCCCGGAATGGGAGGACAACAAAGCCCAGGTTGGTTGACGAGGTGGAGGGTCCCTGGGGGGAGGAGCTTTATGAATCCGAACCGGAAAGCCAGGACTCTCTCAGCGCCCAAACAGCATATATCATTACCTCTTTACTCCAGGATGTGGTCAAAAGCGGAACTGGATGGAGGATCCGGGAGCTTGGCCGGCCGGTAGCTGGAAAGACCGGGACCACGGACGATCAAAAGGATGCCTGGTTTATGGGGTATGCACCCTATTTGCTGACTGGTGTTTTTGTGGGCTTTGACCAGGTTCAACCCATGGGCAAGTATGAAACCGGATCCCGGGCCGCGTCTCCCATATGGCTGCAATACCGGCAGGAAGTGGAAGAAGATTATCCTCCTGTTGAGTTCTCTCAGCCCCGGGGTATCGTGATGGCCAGGATAGATGCAGCCAACGGACTTTTGGCCGGACCGGGAACGGAAAAGAGCTATCTTCTTCCATTTAAGTCCGGAACCCAGCCAACCCGGATTTCGCAGCGAAGGGACACTCAGTCCAGGTCTTCCAAATCGCAGGACTCTGAAAGCCGGAGCGGGGACGAGGACGATAAGCTCAAATCCTTGTTCTAAGCGTTCGCGATTGAACTCTCATAAGAAACGCAGAACATCACTTCCATGCATATCACGCTACAGCCCGTGTGGGCTTTTTTTCAACAGGCGTTTAAGGAATCAGCTCAGGTCAGCTTTCGACTGTTCCGGATCATGATTCCCATCCTCATCGGAGTCAAGATCCTGCAGGAAGCCGGCCTGATCGTCTACCTGGCCAAGCCTTTGAACCCGGTTATGCAGGTGATGGGGCTGCCCGGAGAGACCGGCCTGATCTGGGCCACGGCCATGGTCAATAATTTGTACAGCGGGATTATCGTTTTTCTGTCCCTGGCCGATTCCCTGCACTTGAGCGTGGCCCAGGTCACTGTGTTGTCTACAGTTATGCTTGTGGCCCATGCCTTGCCCATTGAAGTCAAGATCGCCCATGCCGCGGGCACCCGTTTTCTGTTCCAGGCCCTGGTCCGGATCGGAGGCGCATTTGTATTGGGCTGGGGCCTGCATCTGGCCTATTCTGTGACCGGTACCCTGCAGCAGGCCAACACCATATTCTGGCAGGGCGATGTCCCGGTGCAGCCTTCTGTTCCTGCCTGGGCTGCGGGGCAGGTGAGAAATCTGGTCCTCATCTTTTGTATCATCCTGGCCCTGGTCATCTTGATGCGTATTATGCATAAGGTGCGCATAGTGGACGGCCTGATCTGGGTCCTGCGCCCTGTACTGCGCTTTTTGGGCATTGGCCGGGAGGCGGCTACTTTGACCATCATTGGCATGGTCATGGGCCTGACCTATGGGGGAGGGCTGATCATTCAGGAGTCCAAGTCCGGGACCGTGGGGAATCAGGATGTATTTTCCGCTGTCACCCTCATGGGTCTGACCCACAGCCTGATAGAGGACACCCTGCTTCTTTCACTGCTCGGAGCGCATATGTCCGGCATCTTATGGGCCAGGCTCGGGTTTTCCCTGGTCGCGGTCGCCCTTCTGGTCCGCCTCCTGCCCCATCTCTCAACAGGCTTTGTGCACCGTTTTTTGTTTGCCGGTCAGGTGCAGAAAGCAGCCGCTGGAACGGGCGGGGACAGGGGCAGGGCGTTAAGGTGACAAATAGCTTGATACATTTCGATATTTGTATTTCGAATTTCCGTGCCGCTCGTATAAAACCAGACACAAAAAAGTATTCAGGTGTCCGGAAAATCAAGGGAGTATGAGAAAATCTTCT
>JBKHIL010000392.1:0-2526 GCA_046538645.1 Desulfovermiculus sp. | reverse complement strand
AAAATCCGGTCAAAGCAGACCACAGTTCCGCCGTTGTCCATGCTCACCAGTTTCACGCCCTGGGCCGCCCGGCCGCAGGTCCGCACATCGTTGACAGCAAAGCGGATCATTTTGTTTTCACTGGTTAAAATCAAGACTTGATCCTGCTCAGTGACCATCATCCCCCCCAGAACAGACCCTGTCTTGGCATTGGGCTTGAGGTTGATGATTCCCTTGCCTCCCCTGGCCTGGACCCGGTAGTGATCAAGCGGGGTGCGCTTGCCGTAGCCGTGTTCGGTGACGGTGAGCACCTCTGATGTCTTGTCCCGGCCAATGACCAAACCCGAGACCACCTCGTCCTGGCTGCGCAGGGAGATGCCTTTGACCCCGGAAGCCTGGCGTCCTGTGGGCCTGATGTCCTGACAGGAAAAGCGGATGGCAAAGCCAACCCGGGTCAGAAGCATGAGCTCATCATACTCTGTGACTTCCCGCACGGCCATAAGCTCATCGTCTTTGCGCAGGCTTAAGGCAATGAGTCCGCTGGCCCGGAGGTTTTTGTACAGCTCCACTTCAGTGCGTTTGACCATTCCCCGCTTGCTGATGAACACAAAGTAATTGCTGAGATTTAAGTCCCGCTGGCTCAAGGCTGTGGCCACATACTCATTTTTTTGCATGTCAATGAGATTGGAGATGTGCGCCCCCTTGGCCCGGCGGCTGCCTTCCGGGATCTGGTAGACCTTGAGCTTAAAGACCCGGCCCAGATTGGTAAACAGCAAAAGATTTTGATGGTTGCTGCTGGTCAGCAGGGCCTGGACATAGTCCGAATCCCCCAGGCTGGAACCGGACATGCCCTTGCCCCCTCTCTTTTGCTGGTTGTAACTGGAGACCGGGGTCCGCTTGATGTAACCTTTGCGGGACAAGGTGATAACCACTTCCTCGTCCGCAATCAGGTCTTCTATATCGATCTCACTCGGATCGTCGGTCAAAATCTGGGTCTTTCGCGGTGAGGCATATGTCTTTTTGATCTCGGCAAGTTCATCCCGGATCACGCCGCGCAGGACCTCGGAGCTGTTGATCACGCTTTGCAGGAACTCAATTCTTTTCAGCAGTTCCTGATACTCTTCCTGGATCTTGGATTGCTCCATATTGGTCAAGCGCTGCAGCCGCATGTCCAGAATGGCTTGACTCTGGACATCCGAGAGCTCAAAGCGCTGCATGAGCTTTTCCTTGGCCTCGGCCGGATTGGATGACCCGCGGATAATGGCCACTACCTCGTCGATATGATCCAGGGCGATGCGCAGGCCTTCCAGGATATGGGCCCGGTGCTCGGCTTTTTTCAGTTCATGCCGGGACCGGCGCAGGACCACCTCCTGGCGATGCTCGATGAACAGCTCCAGGTATTCCTTGAGGTTTAAGAGCTTGGGCCTGTTCTTGACCACGGCCAGGAGGTTGATGCCGATGGACGTTTCCAGTGACGTATACTTATACAAAGAGTTGATGATCAGATCGGAGACCGCACCTTTTTTCAAGTCAATGACAATGCGGATCCCGGTCCGGTCCGACTCGTCGCGCAGATCGCTGACTCCCTCGATCTTGCGGTCGTTGATCAGGGCGGCGATCTTTTGAATCAGATTGGCCTTGTTCAGGGCATAGGGAATTTCAGTGACCACAATGGATTCCAGCCCCCGGGAGCGCTGCTCAGTATGCAGCTTGGACCTCAGCTTCACGCTGCCCCGGCCGGTAGTATAGGCATCCTTGAGACCTTTGAGCCCGAACATCAACGCTCCGGTTGGGAAGTCCGGCCCCTTGATCCAGGTCATGAGATCAGAGATCTGAAGATCCGGATTGTCCAGCAGGGCCAGGGCGGCATCCACCACCTCGGTCAGGTTGTGGGGCGGAATGTTGGTGGCCATACCCACAGCGATTCCGGCTGCTCCGTTGACCAGAAGATTGGGAACCCGGGCGGGCAGGACCTCGGGTTCATAGATTGTATTGTCGTAGTTGATCCGGAAATTGACTGTATCCTTGTCGATATCGGCCAGGAATTCACCGGCCAGCTTGGACATGCGTGATTCAGTGTAACGCATGGCTGCCGGAGCGTCGCCGTCAATGGAGCCGAAGTTGCCCTGGCCGTCAACCAGGGGCTGACGCATGTTAAAATCCTGGGCCATGCGCACCAGGGCGTCGTAGACCGCGGCATCGCCGTGGGGATGGTACTTACCGATGACATCACCCACAATCCGGGCCGATTTCTTGTACGGCCGATTATAGGTGTTGCCCAGATCATGCATGGCATACAGGATGCGGCGATGCACAGGCTTAAGACCGTCCCTCACATCCGGAATGGCCCGGCCGATGATCACGCTTAAGGAATATTCGAGATAAGATTTTTTAATTTCATCTTCAATGCTGACAGTTGGTTGCACGATAGACCTCGGGTGATCGGAAATTATGTATCAGTTTTGAGTTTGGAAATATAACACTCATTTTATGGGAGCTTTGTGCCCAAAAATTAGATATCTAACTCTTCCACAGCCAGGGCGTTTT
>JBKHIL010000391.1:0-2527 GCA_046538645.1 Desulfovermiculus sp. | reverse complement strand
CGATACGTATAAAGGCGATGGTCCGAACTATTACGACTACTACAAAGGCAACATTGCCGAAGTCGAGATCAATGGGCTGGAACTTGGCACAACGCTTCATCCCTTCGATTGGCTCAAGATCTGGGGAAACTATACCATGAACGACGCAGAGTACGTCGAAAGTGACGAAAAACCGGAAATAGAAGGAAATAATGTGACCGATGTCCCTGACCGCATAGCCAATGTAGGCTTTGATTTGACCTATAAGTGGCTCTCAGCCAGCCTCAGCGGCAGATATCTGGGCCGAATCTATACAGATGAAGAAAACGCCAACGAGTCGGATGTCTACACTGAAGAAAGCTCTGACTATTGGCTCTGGAATGCCAAAATGACCCTTTCGCCATGGAAGCACTGCGACATATCTTTTTCTGTGCAAAATCTCTTCAATGAAGAATATTACAACTATTACATTGGGAGAGACCGCAGATACTTCTGTGAAGTCAGCTTTACCTGGTAAAGTAAGGAGCACGTATGTCACACATCCCGGTTTGCATTACAGCTATCGTGTGGGGTTCCTATCTGCCAACCTTTCTGGAGGCTGCCAAGCAATGCCCTATGGTAGAACTGAGCCTTTTTTCCCAAAAAGACATCCAGGAACGACCTGAGGTCTTGGACAGGTTTTGGGACCAAGCAGCCAGGACCGACCTCCTTTTTTTCTATTGGACTGCGGACAGCTTCTGGGAAGAGATTGAGGCCCGCATCCACGACTATGCCGGGGCCAAGACTGTGGTCACCACCTCCTTTGATCCCTCCAATTGGGGACGACTGTCCACTGTGGATCTTTCTGTTTGCGCCCGGGCCTACTCCTATCTGGCTCATGGGGGGCAGGAAAACTGCCGCCGACTTCTACATTTTCTGGCCCGACAAGTGCTTTCAGATATTGAAGTTCAAGATCCGGTGCCTCTTCCCTGGCAGGGCATTCTCCATCCCCCCGATTGGAATGTTTACGGATCTGTATCCGAGTACCTAAAAAAATATCCATGCTCTGAACAATCGACCGTTGGTCTCCTGTTCTCCAGGCACACCTTCACCAATACGGACGGGGACCTGGAGCGCCAGCTCATCGAGGCCCTCCAAGACCGTGGCCTGAACGTCCTTCCTGTGTTCACCCATAGCTCTCCTGACCAGGACGAAGGAGCCCTGGGGCCGGTGGAGACTGGCCGGCGTTTTTTTATCTGCGATGACGGAAGAGTACGTATCGACGCCCTGGTCAACCTCAACTTCTTTTTCCTGGGCCGGGAACAGGGCACTGCCATGTCCGAGACAGAGGTGGCCGCACAAAGCGTATCCTTGCTCAAGGATCTCAATGTCCCGGTTTTCAAGCCTGTTATATCCTACAGCAAATCGATCCAGGAATGGGCTGAGGATGCGCAGGGCCTGATCGCTGAGGTCACCTTCGGCATTGCCATGCCTGAGTTTGAAGGCAATATCGAACCTGTGCTCATCGCTTGCAGTCGAAAACTGACCGATGAAGCCACGGACACGGTCTTTGAAATCCGAGAGGCCATTGCTGATCGTATCGAACATCTGGCCGAGCGTATCGCCCGCTGGACCAGGCTGGCGGCCAAGCCACCGACAGAGCGCAGGGCGGTCTTTGTTCTGCACAAGAACGAGTGCGCTGGTCTAGAAGCTACCCTGGGGGGAGCAGCCGGACTGGACAGTGGCCAGAGCGTCGTCAATATCTTAAAACAAATGCAGGAGGCTGGCTACAAGATTGAGGACATACCGGTATCGGGAGAGGACCTGATGCAGACCTTTCTACGCCGCAAAGCCATTGCCGAATTCCGATGGACCACAGTGGACGAGATCGTGTCCAAGGGCGGACACTTGGCCCTTTTGGACAACGAGACGTACACTGATTGGTTCAACCTGCTGCCTGAGGTAGCCAGGGAACGTCTAGTCCAGTCCTGGGGCGAGCCACCGGGACAGGAGCTCAACGGTGTGCCTCCGAGCATGGTCCTGGACAACAAACTGGTTATAACCGGTCTCAATTTCGGCAACGTCAATATCATCATGCAGCCCAAGCGAGGCTGCGCCGGCTCCAGATGCGATGGCCGGGTGTGCAAGATTTTGCACGACCCAGACCTTCCTCCGCCCCACCAGTATATTGCCACCTACATGTACATGGACCGCATCTTTGGTGCAGATGTCATCATCCATGTCGGTACCCACGGTAACCTGGAGTGGCTTCCGGGCAAAGGGGCAGGCCTCTCTGCTTCCTGTTGGCCTGACATCGCCATAGGAGACATACCCCACATGTACATTTACAATGCGGACAATCCGGCAGAGGGCGTTGTGGCCAAGCGCAGAAGTTATGCTGTGCTCGCCGATCATCTTCAGGCAGTGATGACCACGGCTGACACGTATGGCGGGCTGGAAGAGGTGGAGGAGCTGCTCAACGAGTACCATCAGGCCAAGGATCTGGACCCGGCTAGGGCCCATCAGCTTGAGCACTTGATCAGCGAGGCCCTGGAGCGCCACCACCTGG
>JBKHIL010000390.1:0-2531 GCA_046538645.1 Desulfovermiculus sp. | reverse complement strand
CCCGGATCTCAGTCCGGGGCAGGCGGAGAAAGCAAAATCTAGTTTCATACGAGCTCAGACAAAGAGGGCTCCCCTTGGATTTGGGTGAGCCCTCTTTGTCCCGCGGAATTTAGTGTTCGCTCAAAATCAAGTCATAAACCCTGGAGGGATTCTTCCCTCGAAGACGCGTTCAGACCTGTCCTGAATCTTTTGCAGGGACTTCCCACCTGGAAGTGAGTGCCGGGCCCTGCCTTTTTGCCAGTTTTATACCCGTGTGATCCGAGCCGGGCAATGAGAGGGTCACGCCGTAAGTTTCATGTATGATCACTCCCACAAATTTATTTCTGAACTCTGACCTCTACTCTTGGGATCCAAAAATCACCTCCGGCTTGGTGGTGTCTCCGCTGGCATTGGGGAAGTCTTCATATTTATGCGCTTTCTCTCCAGTCTCCAGCATATGCCGGGCTTCAGCCATGAACTCGTTGTAGCGGTGCTTGACCTCGTAAAATCCGTGCCACCAGGCATAATCCGGGGCCATCATGGCTGCGCTCATGCGGGCCCGTCTGCCCTCATGATGCCACAGTTCGTAGAACTCCACCTCCATTTTTTCGTCAAAGAACCTGCTGTCATCCAGCAGCCCTTCTGCGTACAGCTTGTCCAGCATCTCCTTGGCCGGTTTGTAGTAGACTTCGTTGTACTCCTCGACTGCCTTGTCAAAATCCTGGTAGTGGGCGTCGGTCCACCTCTGGCTGTGGCACTGTATGCAGATCTCCTTCATCTTTTCCCGCTCGGTCTTCCAGTCTGTGTCGGCCGGAAAGGCCTTGAACTCAGAGGGCCGCACTGTCAACGGGGCCTGGGTCTCCCAGGACAGCCGCTCGGTTACGTCATGGGTGGTATTGACCTCTCCCGCTCCTGACATGTGACAGGAGGCACAGGTGGGGGAGCGGTAGTCCAGGCCGGGGGTCCACATGCCCGGGGCGGCGTCCCAGTTATACTCGTCCTCATAGGCGTGGTACATGGTGCCGTGCTTGGACTCGTTATAGATCTCGATCTGGGGGTGGTCCGGCCCCAGATGACACTGATCACAGGCCTCGGGCTTGCGGGCCTCGGCCACGGAAAAACGGTGCCTGGTATGGCAGGAGGTGCAGGACCCCAGGGACCCGTCCAGATTGACCCGGCCCACGCCCACATTGGGCCAGGTGTCTGGGTCGATGGAGCCGTCCTTCATCTTGAGCACTGTACCGTGGCAGGCATAGCATCCGGTCTTGCGTTCGCTGTCTGAGTTCATCCCGTCGTTGAGCCAGGGGTCAATCTTCCATATGATCTCAATGGTGTTGGCGTGCTTGCTGCGGGAATACTGCTGTGTCTCGTCCGGATGGCAGCGGGAGCAATCCTTGGGAGTAACGGCCGCGGCCACAGGCACCATATACTCTTTGCTGGCCCACTTGCTGTCCCCCTCTGCGTAGACCTCTTCATGGGACGAGCTGACGTCCTTGTCCGTGGGATCAGCCATGTGACAGTCCAGGCAGGTGATGCCGGACTGGGCGTGGCCGCTGGCAGCCCAGTCGGCGAACAGACCGGGGTGCTCAGCCTTGTGGCACTCGATGCAGGCCTGGGCCTCCTCAGGCATGGCCCGGGTCAACCGGAACTGGCGGTCCTTCATGTAGGTCTTAACGGTCAGCTCCTCTTTCGCCTGCTGCTCTTCCTGGGCCAATCCGGGCAGAGCCGGAAAAAGGACCAGCCCCAAAGCCATACAAAGGATCACTCGCCACATGTTCATAAATCGCCTCCCCATTGGGTTGGATATTCGACCTCGCCCTTCGAGTTGAAGACTATGCCTGGGGCCCGGTAGGGTCCCCGAAATTCCTTGTAGTTGTAATAGGACCTGTCAACGTGGACCAGCTGGTGATGGCAGTCTACACATTTACGTTCGTTTTCTTCCCGTCCGTAGAGAGCAGACCGGTGGGCCAGCATGGCGCCCCGTTTGGAGGGCATGTGCAGAAGATTGCGATGACACTTCTTGCAGTTTTCATTCTGCATGTTTTCATAGGCCTTCCGCCGGTTCTCAGGGCGATCATACCCTTCTGAGCCGTGCATCACATGCGCCAGGACATCTTTGGCCCCGTGCAATGTCTTGGTATAGAAGAAATCTACGGTATCCTCGGGCGGGGGCAGGTGGCAGTCCATGCAGTTGGCCACAATGCCCTGGGGATTATTTACGTGGCTGGAGGTCTTCCAGGCATCATAGGCTGGAACGATCTCATGACAGGTGGAGCAGAACTGCGGGGTGGAGGTGCGGGCCATGGTGTAATAGGTCATGCTGAAGACAGGAAAGCCGATGACTATGCCCAGGATAATAAAAATCAGGGGCTTGAATGCCTTGCGCATGGGTCCTCCTTCAAGCCGGTTGACTGCACGCTCCAATTTTTTTATTGTGAATGTTAGCTCAAAAGATTGTGGAGTGCAAGACTGAAGTCTGGTAAACGCCACTTGTAATATATCAGGTTCTCAATAAAAAAGGATCCCGATCGGGATCCTTTTTTATTGAGACT
>JBKHIL010000389.1:0-2532 GCA_046538645.1 Desulfovermiculus sp. | reverse complement strand
GAAATCTGAGCAAAACATTTGACGGGATACAACCATGGATACACAATCAAGCAATCCGTTGCCCTCATCTTTAGTCGACCAGCACGGACGGATCATCAACTATCTGCGTCTGAGCCTGACAGACCGCTGTAATCTTCGTTGCTTTTACTGCAATACATGCGCAGATTATACCTTTATACCCCATGATCATATTTTGAGGTATGAAGAATGCATGCAAATCATCGGGCTGGCGTCCCGACTCGGCGTGGGCAAGATCAGACTCACAGGGGGAGAGCCCTTGGTCCGTCGTGAATGCGTGCATTTTGTGGAGCAGGTCCTGGGCCATTATCCGGAATTGGATCTGCGGATGACCACCAACGGTACTCTGCTCGCTCCGGAAGTTAAGCGGCTGAAGGCAGCGGGTTTGAAAAGGGTGAACATTTCCCTGGATACTCTGGATCGGAGCAAGTTTCAGCGTATTACCGGACGTGATCTTTTTCCCAAGGTTCGCCGGGCTATTGACGCCTGTCTGGAAGAAGGTCTGTATGTCAAAATAAATACTGTAGCCCTCAAAGGGGTCAATGACCTCGAGCTGCCCGAATTCATACGTCTGGCTCAGGATTATCCTCTGGATGTGCGGTTTATAGAATTCATGCCCCTCGGGCATTGCACTGCCTGGGACAGCTCCTCTTTTTGGGCGGCCGGGGATATACTTAAGGCGGCACAGGAGATTACCTGTCTGGAACCGGACAGGCTGAGGACAGAACACAGCGGCCCGGCCCGTATGTACAGTCTGCCTGAAGGACAGGGCCGGTTGGGGATCATTTCGCCCATGTCCGATCATTTTTGTGATCGCTGCAACCGGTACAGGATAACAGCAGACGGCCGCCTGCGCACATGTCTGTTTTCAGACCGTGAATACAAGTTGCGTCCCTTGCTGCGGTCTCCTCAGCTCGGACCGGAAGCCGTATTCAAGGTTCTGCGCGCGGCTGGACGCAAAAAGCCCATAGGGGCCAACCTGCTGAAAGAATATGCCCAGTCGAATCATTCTTTGTGCCAGCGGGACATGAATGCCATTGGAGGTTAGGATCAGTCCCATGCCCACTTCTCAGGAACAGAACAAAGAGCTTGAGTTTCAAGATCCTGAATTGGCCCGAGAGCTATTCGGCCCCCAGGAGCAGAATCTGCGCCGGCTGGAAACGGCTCTGGATGTGCATGTACATACCCGGGGCACTCGAGCTGTTGTTTCCGGTTCCAATGAACAGAATGTGCAGGGAGCAGCCCGTTTTCTGGTTCAGGTGTATGAGGTCTTGCGGTCCGGACATTCCTTGCAGCCCCAGGATATTGAGGCTGCCTTGCGCCTTGTGAGCCGCAACCCGAAGGCAGACCTGCAGAAATTGTTCTCAGAACACCACTTTGTCATTTCACCTAAAAAAACAATTACCCCCAGGTCGGTGGCCCAAAGCGATTATTTGCTGGCTATTCGGAACAAGGAACTGGTTTTCGGGATCGGGCCTGCGGGGACGGGGAAGACCTATCTGGCCGTGGCAATGGCCGTGGGGCATTTGCTGGAAGGCAGGCTTGACCGGATCATTTTAACCAGACCGGCCCTGGAGGCTGGAGAAAAGCTGGGTTTCCTGCCTGGTGATATGGCCGAAAAAATCAATCCATATCTCCGCCCCCTGTATGATGCTCTGCATGAAATGCTGGATTTCCGGAAGGTCCAGGATATGCTGGAAACCGGAGTCATCGAAGTGGCCCCTCTGGCTTTTATGCGCGGGCGGACACTCAATAAGGCCTTTGTTATTCTGGATGAGGCCCAGAATACGACTCCAGAACAGATGAAGATGTTTTTAACCCGGATTGGATTTGGGTCCAAAGCCGTGGTCACAGGAGACATAACCCAGATAGATCTTCCTCCCCGGGTCCTCTCCGGCCTGGTCCAGGCCAGAGACGTCCTGGCCCACATTCCAGATATCCATTTTGTTCATTTCAGTGAGCATGATGTCATGCGGCATGAGCTGGTGGGCAGGATTGTTCAGGCGTATGCTCAGCATGAGGGGGCCAAAGGGTCGTCTTGATGCCCCATGTTTCTGTCACGCCAAGTATCCGTTCCTGGTTTCCTTTCTCCCCGACCGAAATCCGGCATCTGCTGGAGGCCGTTGTCCGCAACTATGGCTGGAAAACCGGTGATCTTGAAGTGCTGGTGACCACGGATCAGGAGATAGCCCGGTTGAATAAGGAGTTTCTCGGACTGCCCGGCCCGACCAATGTCTTGAGTTTTCCTGAGGATCAAAACCCAGAGGCAGGTCTCAGCGGAAGCCTGATCCTTTCAGCTCATGCCGTGAGGCGGGAGTCAGACCTTTATGCCCAGGATCCGGCAGAATATTGCTGCCGGCTGATAGTCCATGCTGTGCTGCATTTGGCCGGTCTGGAGCACGGGCCGAAAATGGAGATCATGACCGAGTCCGGGTTACAGGCGGCCCTGAAGGAAATTTGAGGGTTCAGGTGTCAGCGCCGCCGCTGGCCGCAGCCGCCCAGTTTGATCAAGAA
>JBKHIL010000388.1:0-2539 GCA_046538645.1 Desulfovermiculus sp. | reverse complement strand
ATTTGAATTTCATGCAGACTGTTTCGGATTTCGATATTCGGATTTCAATACTTATTTACTCCAGATCCCTGACCTGCACCTTGTCCCGCATCTGCTCCCGCTGCCGGGTGAAGCAATAGGACATAATCACATCCCGCTGCTCTTCAGGCAGATCCTGAAACTCCACAGCGGTTTCATATCCGCCCTTTCCCTTGGTCGTACAGCGGACAACTTCAGCTGAACACACGATGATCACCTGACGTTCACTGGTTTCCAGCCCGAAATCAAGATCGAAAATCGTGCCCGGGGAAAAATACTCCGCGGTCTGCATCAACATGCCGCCGCCGCTGAGGTCCAGGACCCGTCCGGTTCGCAGGCAGTATCCCTGGTCTGCCTCCTGCCTGGGCCGTATCCTGGTCTCCAGGCTGGCCTGAACCCGGAAATAGGCCCTGCTCTGTTCCATCTGTTCAATGTCCACCGCCTCGAACAGGGCCTGATCATCGGATTCGATGCTGTGCAGGCGCATCCTGATCCGGGCCGCCTGTATGCCCAATCCCAGGCGGATGAAGAACTCCCCCTGCGGGTCCAGATCAAAGGCCGAAGGCCTGTCCTGACCGCTTTTCCCCTCCAGCGCAATACGCACCAGAGCTGATTCTTCAGCGCTCAAGATGGATGCCGTGCCCGTAAAATCCTGCATGAAGCCCTGCCTGTCCCGGGCTCGTAGCCGGACCTTGCGCTCCTCATTGATAGTGGCCAGTGCGTCTATGGAAAGCATATCCCTCATCTTTGGTAACACCGGTTTGCTCAGCCGAAGGCACCCACCCGGGCCTGCTCACTATGGTTTGAAACTTGACTGGAATTTTTCATTTTCTTGTATTCAGACACTGCATCCTTCCAGCCATCGAACAGGGTGGACATGACTTCGATAACCGGATCCAGGATAGAAAAGTCGTCCTTGAGGTTGGAGTTTGTTATCTCCCGCATCATATACCCGTACAGACTCTGCAGGGAATCAACCAGCTCGGGCTCTGCCTTGGAATCCAGGGTGTCGTTCAGGTAGCTGATGATGTCGTAGGCCTTGTTCCGCAGGCTCCTGGCCATAGATTTTTCCTTGATATACAGTGCCCTGGAATCAGCCTCATCCCCTTTCCGGCTGTGTTCCTGGGCTTGCTCGAGGCGGATGATTGCCCCCTCCACCAGCTGGAGCAAGAGATCTTCCCTGGGGACGTTCTGAAGCTGAGACTGTTGGTACGGATTGTAAGCATACATAGTGAGCACCTTATGCATTTTGGCCAAAGTTATTGGAGCTTATGCCGCTGATGGTGTTTTGCATCTGCTGGTATTGTTGAATCTGATTTTCCATGTTTGTATATTTGTCCACCAGTCGCTCCCGGTAGCTTTCCAGGCTCTCATAGGCGTCCTCTTCGTCGTCCTGCAAACGGTTCAGGGAGGTGTCCAGGGAATCGAGCTTGTAGGTGATGGCCCCGTCAATGGAGTCAGTGTATCCGTCCAGGACGGAATCCATTTTCTGCAGCACTCCGCCGTCGCCGGCAAAAAGGGAGGTCACATCCTCGGGGCTTTCTTGCAAAGCGCTCTGAAACTTCGCTGAGTCCAGGTTCAGGGAGCCGTCCCGTTGGAGTTCCAGGCCCACTTGGTTCAAATACTCATAGGAACTGTCCTCCTGATCCACCTTTTGCAGAACAGCATTGGCCAGATTCATCTCCGCCCGGCTGGCCAGGGAACTTCCGTTCAATGGACCTGCTGAATCAGAGTCTTGTGAATAGGCAGACTTGGTGTCAATGAAGGAGCGGATCTCGTTAAAGGAATCCACAAATTTCTGCACGTTTTCTTCAATCGCCTCTGTATCCTGCTCCACGCTAACCTCTGTATCTCCGGTCCCCTGCAGGTCCAGGGAAACTCCGGGAATCACGTCCTCCACCGTGTTTTCCGAATGCTGATAGCTCACCCCGTCCACCATGAAGGCGGCGTTCTGGCCCTGGACAGTGTTTTCCTGCTCAGCATAGACGGTCTCGCCGTCATCAGCTGCAAACAGCGAATCACAGGCACTTCCCGAAGTATCCATCTCTATTCCTGGTGTGCTTCCATCGGAAGTGATCAGGTCCGCATCTTCACCCCCGGTAGCATCACTCTTGACCGACATAACGTATTCCGGATTCTCGCTGCTGCCGATGTTGCTGATATACGCATTCACACCGATATCTGAATCATTGATTGCCTCGGCTATCTCTCGCAGCGTTGTGGTGTCGTCGGTGGTAAAGGAAAAGGTTTCTCCATTGTGCTCAAAGGACAATTTCGTTCCGGCATTGATCTGGCTGGCATCCTCGGTATCGCTGACCCCGGCATTGACTGCGCCGTCGTCTGTTGTGTCCTTGCCCAAGACATGGGAATCGGCCCGGGCCAGGTGGCTAACGTTTACGGAATAGGTTCCCGGCTGGACCTCGCCGGTCTTGGAAGCGGTGACCACATCCTCGTTTGCCGACTCTGTCTTGGCTTCAGAAAACGCGTCTTGATCGTTGAGCTTGCCCACAGAGGTTTGCAG
>JBKHIL010000387.1:0-2547 GCA_046538645.1 Desulfovermiculus sp. | reverse complement strand
TTGGGGCAAAAAATATTTCAGATTTGCCGGAGGCAAAGCTGAACACTGAAACCAGAGGTTTTTACATGTCTTTCATGATCACCTGCCCCATTTGCGGCAGACGAAACGGATATGAATTCCGCTACGGCGGAGAGGACAAAGGGGCCTACCCCTGGGGGCAGGAGCTCACTCCCAGGCAATGGGCCGAGTATGTACACATGAATGCCTGCACTGCCGGTGTGCTGAAAGAATGGTGGTATCACCGGGACGGATGCGGGAGTTGGTTCACTATCTTTAGAGATACGGTGGCCAATGTGGAGGTGGACAACCCGGAGGCAACTGCATGAAACGGCTGAGCAATCTCTCCACGTTACGGGTAAACCCCCAGGGGGCAGTTCCCTTTACCTACAAAGATACAACCTTCTTTGGTCTGGAAGGGGACAGTCTGGCTACGGCCCTGTTCGCCAATGGGGTGCGCATCTTCGCCCGCAGCCTGAAGTATCATCGTCCCCGGGGTTTGTACAGCCTGGATGGGGAATGCAGCAATACCATGATGGAGGTGGACGGCATCCCAAATGTGCGGACCGAGACCACCCAACTTCGGGACCATGCAGTGGTCCGGGAGCAAAACGTCAAGGGATCGGCTCAGCGGGACCTTTTGGGGGTCATGGATCGCCTGGATTGGAGCATGCCGGCGGGATTTTACTATAAGTCCATGCATAAGCCGGCCAGGGTCTGGCCTTTGGCCATGAAGGTTGTGCGCAGAGCGGCAGGCTTGGGTCGCCTGGACCCGGATCTGGAGCTTTCTGGGACCTATGACGAACTCTATCCCGGGGCGGATGTCTGCGTGATTGGCGGAGGGCCGGCCGGGATGTGTGCTGCTTTGCAGGCAGCGGATCAGGGTCTGCGGGTCATCCTCCTGGAAGCCCGGCCCTGGCTGGGAGGATTTTTTGACTACCGGACTGCACCATCTCACCAGGGTCAGCCCCTGCACTGGAGATCCCGGGACCTGGCCGCCCAGGTCAGAGAAAAAGAAAATATTCGGGTTTTCACCCAGACATCCATGGTCGGAGCCTATACCGACAATCTGATCACTGCCTTTCAACAGGGCGGTCCCAGGGACTGCTTTGACCAGCGCTATATCGAGATCCGGGCCCAAGGCGTGGTCGTGGCCACTGGGTGCCGGGAGCGGCCCCTTCTTTTTGAGAACAATGAACGCCCCGGAGTCATGCAGGTGGCCTGCGCCCACCGTTTGGCTCGGACTTATGGGATCCTGCCCGGGGAACAGGCCGTGTTCTGTGTGGGTCACGATCTGGGTCTGGAAGCGGCCCTGGATCTCTTTGATCTGGGTCTTCAGGTTTTGGCCGTGGCTGACTGCAGGGAGGAGGGCCAGGACGAGAAGCTCCTGCAAGGCTTGAGGGAACGGAAAATCCCCTTGTATCCCGGATGGGTGGCCCAGGAGGCCCTGGGCCGGCCCACCCTGACCGGTGTGCGGATAAGCACCATTGACGGGACCGTGACCCGAAATTTTGTCTGTGATGTCCTGGTGGCTTCCGCTGGCTTGACCCCGGTGACCGATCCTTTGAGTCTGGTCCAGTCCAGATTCGAGTTCGATCAGCACACTGGATACTTCCTGCCCGTGGACTATCCGGAGGGTGTTTATCCCGCCGGTCGCCTGTGGGGTATAAATGACTCAGGGAGTATCGAGGCCTCCGGCCGTCTGGCCGGTCTGCAGGCTGCTGCGGCCTGCGGCGCAGACTGCGGGCAGGAGCTCAAAGCAGCCAGGCAGGCCAGGGACAGTCTGCCCGGTCCTGACAACGGCTCCAAGCTGGTCAATGCCCCAGTTTCCGGGCGCAAGAGCTTTATTTGTTTTGATGAAGACGTGAGCGTAAAAAATATCAAGCAGGCCCTGGCCCAGGGCTTCGATGTCCCGGAGCTCATTAAACGCTTTTCCTCGGCCGGAACCGGTCCGGGCCAGGGAGGAATCCCGGGGCACAATCTCCCCCTTTTGGTGGCCAAGCTGAAGGCCGAACCCTTAGCCGATCTCAAGCCCACCACTGTCCGTCCCCCATTAGCCCCGGTGCTTATGGCCACCTATGCCGGGACAAGGCACGAGATGACCAAGCGGACTCCGATCCACGACATTCAGGTCCGGGAGGGAGGCGTGTTCCGCCGGGCCGGGGTCTGGAAGCGGGCCCGGTATTTTTCTCCGGACCTGGATGTGGGCCCGGAGGTGGCCAATGTGCGCAGTAATGTGGGCATGCTGGATGCCTCTACGCTGGGAAACTTCCGCATCCACGGCCCGGACGCGGAAAAGGCCCTGCAACGGGTGTATGTGGGGGATATGTCCAGGATACAGCCGGGGCGGATCAAGTATTCGGCCATGTGCAACCACGACGGATGCGTGATCGACGACGGAGTGGTCTGGCAGGTGGGGGAAAACGACTTTATGTTCACCACCTCCAGCGGTCGGGCCGGGGCCACTGTGGAGTGGATACGCTATCACACCCGGTATGAGGACTGGGACTTCCACCTGGTCAATCTGACCGACGGCATCGGGGTCATCAA
>JBKHIL010000386.1:0-2548 GCA_046538645.1 Desulfovermiculus sp. | reverse complement strand
CTCCGTAGCTGAGGAGGGCATAGGCCGGGACATGGACATTGCCGTCTTTTTTTTGACTTTTGAAACAGCTTGATCCACTGAAAACAATCACTCATCACATCAAAGGAGTCCCTATGAGCGCCCGTATCTTTATCTATGCCTTCATGTCTCTTTTTCTTTTTCTCCTGGCCGCATGCGCCACAACAGATTCTGCCAACAGGTCCACGGTCATCCTGGATGTTCCAGGCTGCGGCTGAGCAGACGATGCGAAAAGGATAGGGTCTA
Organism: Desulfovermiculus sp.; assembly: GCA_046538645.1. Taxonomy (GTDB): domain Bacteria; phylum Desulfobacterota; class Desulfovibrionia; order Desulfovibrionales; family Desulfothermaceae; genus Desulfovermiculus. Next base: position 2,284 of record JBKHIL010000386.1, on the reverse strand, counting down.
TCCTGAACAGGGTGGATGGCGTGCACAAGGTTGAAACAGATATCCAAAGGCAAACAGTCAAAGTGGCCTATGATCACAACCTGGTAACAGTTCAGGAGTTAGTGGATGCTTTGCAGGATCGTGGAATAACCGTTCAGGGGTATGAGCAACAGGAAAGCAAACATAACCAGCAGGGAAAGCGAAGCGCCTGAATATGACAATCCGGTATTTCAGGTCCTGAAATGTCTTATGTCAAATGTGGATGAAAAAACCGGACTTGGTTTTTTTGAGTAGGACGCGGTTGCCCTCAACCGCTGTCCTTCCGGTTCCCCTCCCTGCGGCCGCTTTGGGTCGGAGGGAGGGGCCAGGGGAGGGTTCTTATTCCCAGTATTTGAGGAAATTTTACCTGTCCTGCACAGGGAGCAAGCAATTTTTGGGGGAGTAATGAATTTTGTCAAATCGGTTTTTGTGGTCGGGATATTTATCCTGTTCATGCCGGGATCGGGGTTGGCGCAAGACCAGCAACAGCCCAAGTCCTTTGCCGTATTGCCCATAACCATCCATGGGCCGGAGAAATATCAATATCTTAAGCAGGGAATCGCCTCCATGCTCACCTCCCGGTTGACCCGGGGTGAGAATTTCAGGCCGATTGAGGATGAAAGCAAGCTGAAGTCCTGGTCCGATGTATCCTCTCAAGCCCAGGCCAAGGAGGCCCTGGCCGACATCCAGGCCGATGTCCTGTTCTGGGGCAGCGCGACCATTTCCGGGGCTGAAGCCAGCCTGGATATCAATGCCCTTGAGGCCCAGGACCAGAAAAGCTCCTCCTACAGCCAAACGGCCAAGGTCCAGGATGTCATTCCAGCTTTGGAGGAGATGGTGGATTCAATCCATGCCGATTTGTTTGCGGCAGAAGCCGAATCAGCCTCGAAGACGCAAGCTGATGATGACTCGGCCAAGCCCTTGAATACTCAGTTCGTTCAGCAGGGCATGACTGACCAGGACAGCGGACGGCAATCAGGTCTGAACCCTTCCTTTGAATACCAGACCGGGGCCGGGCAGGATGAAGGGCGGTGGCAAAGCCAGGCCCTGCCTTTTGCCAGCACCAGGATGATTGTCGAGGATGCAGACAATGACGGTCAGGAAGAGATCTTTCTTTTGAGCGATCACAACTTGACAGCCTATGTGTTTCAGGACAACAGACTGCGCAAGCTGGACACTTTCGAGGTCTCCCGCCGGACTCGACTCTTGAACCTCAATGCCCTGGATATGGACCGGGACAGCCTGTCAGAACTGGTGGTTTCCGGCATGTTCAGCGACAGGGCCAGTTCCTTTATCCTCCAGTTCAAGGATGACTCGTTTAACGTCTTGCATGAAGACATAGATCTTTACTTCAACGTGGTCACTCAGCCTCCGCTGTTTGCGCCTCGGCTGGTGGCCCAGAAACGTGGACGGCGTGACCTTTTTGCCGGAAACGTGCACGAGGCGGTCCAGGTGGATGATAAATTTCAGCTGGGAAGAAAATTGAATCTTCCCGGTAAGGCCAATATCTTTAATTTTACATATCTGCCCCAGGGAGAGGATGATTACAAGATCATTGTGGCTGACTCCAAAGACCGCCTGCTGGTCTTTTCCCGGACCGGGGAACGTCAGTTCGAGAGTAAGGAAAAGTTTGCCGCCTCCGGATTGGGATTGAGTTACAAAGATGTTGCTCCCGGTATGAGCCAGAGCCACGGATCGGGAATGCCTGAGCAGTTCTACTATCTGCCCACCCGGCTGGTACCCATCAATCTGGACAGAGATGATTCCTATGAGCTGCTGGTCAGCCAGAGCGAGTCCAGGGCGGCGGACTTTTTCCCCCGCTACCGCCATTTCCCCCAGGGTCGGATCCAGAGCCTGAGCTGGGATGGTCTGGGACTGAATACGGTATGGAAGACGCGGACCATTCAGGGCACTGTGGTCGATTACGGGATCGCGGATCTGAACAACAATGGCCAGGATGATCTGTACGTGTGTGTGAACACCCATCCCGGGGCCTTTGGGACCGGTCAAAGAAAGACCATGATTATAACCTATGCCCTGGATATGGTCGAAGAGAGGGGGAAAGAGTAGAGAAGAAGCCCAAGCTCATGGCTCTTTTCCGGGTAGGGCTGGCCCTCTCCGAGGCCCAGCCTCATCATTCTTCGAAACCCCCGGCCCTCGGAAAGGCCCGGGCTACCAAGGGCCCGGGCTGTCGCAAAGCTTCCGGCTCTTTCCGGGTAGGGCTGGCCCTCTCCGAGGCCCAGCCTCTTCTGCTTTGCGATGGCCC
>JBKHIL010000385.1:0-2553 GCA_046538645.1 Desulfovermiculus sp. | reverse complement strand
CCGTTTTCAGCCAGAAACACCCGGTACCCTTTATCGAGGAGAAAGGCCCCGATGAGCTCTCGACTCATGCTGTCATCATCGATATAAAGAATGGAATGTTCGGAAGTGACCACGTGCTGCACCTCTAGTCGATTCATTCAATGTTTCCGGCCAGTACCTGCTATGACTCCATTATGAAATATGACCTTAATCTATTCGTATTTATTTGTAAACTCAGCTCCCTATTGGTCCCGGCTTTCCGGGATTTGGTTCTGCTTCGCATCTGCATCGTGGTTCTATTGGTTTTTTTATCCCTGGCCTTTAAAGTCTTTATCACCTGCCCAACATCCTTTACTTAATCATTCTACCTCTTGAATCAGTAACTTTCAGCTGACATTATCCAGCCGCATCCGTGTAGCCTGCTATCTGGTATCCCGTTGACGTTTCATGTATTCTTGCTTGTCAGCTGGGAAAACCCTTGCATTTTATTTTCCCCTGCGTTATATAGTTTGCTTGCACGGGATGTGGCTCAGTCTGGCTAGAGCGCAGCGTTCGGGTCGCTGAAGTCGCAGGTTCGAATCCTGCCATCCCGACCATCACACATCAGGGTTACAATTGCGGTTGTAACCCTTTTTTATCTCCTTTTCCCTAGGATGAGGCGATTTTTATGCAACCCGATCAGGCACTTTCAGCCAATGATGCACTGCTTAAGGAATTCTTGCCCTCCTGCCCCCATGCCGCCATCCTCACCGACTTCTACGAGCTGACCATGCTACAGGCCTATTGGGCCAATTCCATGCACGATGAAGCTGTATTCAGCCTTTTTGTCCGCAAGCTGCCCAAACAAAGAAATTTCTTGCTGGCCTGCGGCCTGGAAGACGTGCTGACCTACCTGGAAGAGCTCCATTTTACTCCCCAGGCGTTGGACTATTTGCATGGATTGCAAACATTTCGGGAAGACTTTCTGCACTGGCTCTCTTCATTCTCATTTCAAGGCGATGTGTACGCAATGCCTGAAGGGACAGCCTGTTTTGCCAATGAGCCCATGCTGGAAATCGTGGCTCCTATCGGACAGGCCCAGCTTTTAGAGACGTTTGTGATCAATCAGTACCATATCCAGACCCTGGCTGCATCCAAGGCCGCCCGGGTGGCCCTGGCCGCCGGAGACAAAAGGGTCATGGACTTCGGCCTGCGCCGTATTCACGGTATTGACGCCGGCCTCAAGACGGCCAGAGGCTTTTTCCTGGCCGGGGTACAGGCCACAAGCAATGTGCTGGCCGGAGCAGCGTACGGCATCCCGGTATCCGGCACCATGGCCCACAGCTTCATCCAGGCCCACGACAACGAGCAGGACGCCTTCCGGTCCTTTGCCCGGGCCTTTCCGCAGACCGTTTTGCTGGTGGACACCTTTGACTCTCTGCAGGGGACACGCAAAGTCATTCAACTGGCTGGCGAGCTGGGGGCAGAATTTCAGATCCGGGGCATCCGCATCGACTCCAGCGACCTCAAGGCTCTGTCCTTTGATCTGCGGCGGGAACTGGATGCCGCCGGCTTGCACCAGGTGAACATCTTTGCCAGCGGAAGCCTGGATGAACATGTGATCCAGGATATTGTCCAGTCCGGGGCCCCGATCGATGGATTTGGAGTCGGAACCAAAATGGGCGTGTCTGTTGACGCCCCGTATTTGGACATGGTCTACAAACTGGCCAGTTATGCCGGCAAGGGCCGGATAAAGACATCTACAGGCAAAGAGACCCTGCCCCATCAAAAGCAAGTATTCCGGGAGGAAGACCAAGGCAAAAATGTCCAGGACACCCTGGCCGCCTTTTCAGAAACCCATCCCGGACGTCCTTTGCTCCAGCAGGTCATGCACAAGGGAAAAAGGGTTTTAGCTGGAAAAGAATCCCTGGCTGAGGCCAGAGACCGGGCTCAAAAAGAGATCACCGCCCTGCCTGCAAGCATGCACAGTCTTTCCCCGGCATCTGAAGTGTACCCGGTCCGGGTGAGTCAATATCTGGAACAAGAAGCTGAACGGATCAAGGCATCCCTGACCCAATAGTGAATACAGCACGAAGATAAAGCTGGATGCGAGTGCACAAGCTGCTTTTGCATTTGCCAGAGGTCCCCCATTCAAAGGCCCCGCAATTGAGAAAACTTTTTTGAGTCGCACTCATGATTTCAATGCACGGCGGCCTCTTTGCTGCTGGTTCGTATTGCCTCATGGACCGCCTGGAGCTGAGCCAGCTCTTCCAAGCAGCGGTACAGATGCGATGAATCAGTAACCTGCAGGTTGAGAAAGATCTCAGTCCTCCCGGCCACTGAAGATTGAAAATGGCCGGACTCGATATTGACTCCCTCCGTGGCCAAAAGCTCGGTAATCCGGGCCAGCACTCCGAGCTCATTGTCGCATACGATCTTGATTGTGGCCGGATACAGGGCGGTCTCCTCCCCTTCCCAGCTCACAGTTACCAGCCGGGCCGGACTGAACTGCTGCAGGTTGGGGCAGTCTGAACGATGGACAATCACCCCCCTGCCCCGGCTGATATACCCGACAATAGGATCACCCGGTACCGG
>JBKHIL010000384.1:0-2554 GCA_046538645.1 Desulfovermiculus sp. | reverse complement strand
CCGTGTATTTGCACGTCACCCCGAATAAGACACTTTTTAGAAGGGCATCCCGGGACTTCAGCTCCGGGTGTATCCGGCTGGAACAGCCCCTGCGCCTGGCCCTTAATTTGCTGGAGCCCGATCCACAGTGGGATGCGCCAGCCTTACGTGAAGTCCTGGAAAGCAAAGAGACCCGCATAGTCCGTCTTGTCCGGCCAGTACCGGTTCACTTGCTGTATTGGACGGCCTGGGTCAATGATTCCGGCCAAGTGAACTTCCGGGAGGATATTTATAACCGGGACAGAAAGCTCAAGGCTGCTCTGGCCCGGAAGTCTCCTGTATCCGGAGAACAAATTGTTTCTTCCCCTGTGGGGCGAAAATAGGATATTCTCATCATATTCCCATTTTCATTGAGATGTTTGTACTGAAAAATATGGATTTTGGCAAGATTTAAGAGGAATGCTATGCACAGACGTCAAGTTTTGGCCGCCTTGGCTGCGGCCGGTTTGAGCGGTCTTTATCCAGGCCAAAGTCAGGCCGGATGGGCTGAATCCAGTCCTTCGGTTGGCATCATCCAACCCAGATCCAGAACCATTCCGAGGTCAGAACAGGAGCGCAAAAAGTATGAATATCGCCTGTGGCGGGCGGTTCTGGATTTGATCGAGGAGTGGTACGGGCAGGGGAATCTTCCGGTTTGGAGAAGGCCCCTGGCCGAGATAGATATGAAAAAGCGGGTCATCAATATCGCGTACTGGGTTATGCGCAGCATCCCCCAGGAAGAAGATGTCTATCCTGTTGATCCGGCTTGGATCATGGCCCAGATCATGGAGGAATCTTGTTTCTATGAGTTTGCGGTTTCCTGGGCCTTTGCGGTGGGGATTTGTCAGTTCATGTCGGCCACAGCCAGGTCAGTGGGTATGGTCTGTCCGGAAAACAGCCTGTTAGATCCAGGCGAGCTTGAGCGGCCGGACCTGGCCCTGTCCCTGACCCAGCTCCAGGAACTGCAAAAAGAGCGCCGGAAGCTTGTCAGTTCCGACCCAACTCTGTTTCAGGATCCGCAGGCCAAGCTCAAAGAAGTGCTCAGTGCTCTGGCTGCCGGGGAGGGATACCCCAGATCGGATTCGGATTTGTCCCGCCTGGAGGAGGCGGAGAGGCTGGATACGCAGATCGCTGACGCCAGATCCTCGTACCGGCGGTTTCTGCAGGCCAACTATGACGGGCGAAGCATTTTTGATTCCAGGGATCTGCACTTCTTCAAGCGCTTTGATCAGCGGGTGACGTACAGAAAGCCTGTCCAGGGCATGGTCCGGATCATGGCTGAGAATCTGCGGGCCAGGGGCGGAAACCTGCTGGCGGCTACTGCGGCGTACAATGCCGGCCTGTCCCGGACCCATACCAGCAGGAACGGGTATGAGTCTTATGGGCAGATGCCTGCTTTCCAGGAGACAGTGGCCTACCTGAGCCGGATTGTGGTCAATCACCATGAGATCGCCCGCAGGATGTGATGTGCCCGGCATACCCTCAGGGCGCCTTTCCCGGCCAGGGGCTGAAGACCGGATACTGACTTTATGATTATCGTTTGGAATTTCCAATCACAGTGTGTAGCTTCGCATGGTCTCCAAAACCTCGAGGTGCAGGGGGAAGGGATTGGGAAAAAGCTGAGGCCGGTCCAGGCGCAGGTGGGATACAGGCAATGGGAGGTGTTCCACCTTTTGATTCCAGGCCTCGGTCATGAGCAGATCCAGATTGATGACATCCTCGCAGTTGTAGCGCAGCAAGGTATCTAAGTAGCGCGGATCCTGGTGCACTTGATAGCTGTGCCAGAGAAGAACGGCCAGATATCCGTCGAAACCTTCCAGCTCTCCCCGATCAAGACCCAGCTGACGCTCGCATCCTTTCAGACCGCCCCGGTAGCCAAGGCTGGCCAGGACAAAGCGCAGGTCGATGTGCGCAGCAGGAGCAGGAATGTCGAGTTCCCGCCTCAGGTACGGAAGGTCGAAGCAGGCCCCGTTGTACGTAATGATCACTTGGGTCCGGGCCAAAAGATCAGCAGCCTGTTCCAGGTTGCAGCTGTGGACAAAGGTATGCACCTGGCTGCGGTCATAAGCGGCAAGAGTGGTGATATGGTCCAGGCCGTGCAGTCCACCGGTGGTTTCGATGTCCACATAGGCCAGATTGTCAGAGAAGGATGCGAACAGCCTCCACATTTCAGGTTTGGGCAATCTGGCCGCGAAATAGGCAGCCTGACCGCATTGCAGAAAATACAATGAGTCTTCCAGCTCCCGGGCCAGGCTCTGGTGCCGGGACGTGGACATGCGGGCCGGCTTGCGGGTCAGGAAATCGTCCCAGGTCAATATGCCCTGGTTCCACCAGGAACGTTCAGTGGCCGGGCCTATGCCCGGCAAGTGGCAAAAGGTGTGGGTGAGCATAAGGCGATTGGGTCATGGGCACGGTAATTTTGTTCTCAGGTGTAATGTGCCAGGGTGTTCAGGTTTCAGGGCCGCCTCTGGCCGCAGCCGTCCAGTTTGATCAAGAATGAAACAGAGCATGAAGAGGGCTGGGCTTGGGGTCAAGC
>JBKHIL010000011.1:0-14847 GCA_046538645.1 Desulfovermiculus sp. | reverse complement strand
ACAGGACAGATTCGGCCTGCAAACAAGCCAGGATATGACCCAGAATATGCCGCTGGCTTTGCTGCAAGGCGTGTCGCCCATCGATCTGCCTGATCCTTTGCCTTTTGCAGATGAAGGAAGCGAGAGCATATTCCGCCGCCTTTTCGGCTGGATGGTGAATCGATAATCACTTGTTTATCTCCGTTCTCCAGGATGGAAAGAAGGCTGTCCCAGGCAACAGAACCTTCCAACCACTTCCTTCCCTCTCAGTTCAAAGTGTGGTATTTTTTTTGTGATCACTGGTCAGTTTCTGGCGTATGACTGGAAACACTGTATAATGAGCTTGTTCAACTTTCTCCATTTATCTTATGACTTCCTTGCGCAAACACACCAGCATCGGTATCTTCGTCCTCGGAGCGATTCTCCTGGCGGTTATCGTCATTACAGTTTTGGGCAGCGGCCGCTTGTTTTCGGACTCAACCCGCTTTGTTCTCTTATTTGAAAATTCGGTCAGCGGGCTCAATGTCGGAGCACCGGTCCTGTTTCGCGGAGTCAAGGTGGGCCAGGTAACCGATATCCGGCTCATGGCTGACCCAAAGCAGATGCAGGTGGTTATCCCGGGTATTATAGAAATAAAGCCTTTCGGCCTGCGTGGAGAACAATCGGACCAAAACCTGGAACAAACCGTTGAATCTCTTGTCAGCAAAGGTTTGCGCGGGCAATTGGGAGTGCAGAGCCTGATTACCGGTCAATACCAGATCCTTCTCGACTTTCATCCGCATACCCAGATGCACACTAGTGACATACAGACAAAATATCCCGAAATCCCAACCATACCTTCCAATTTGCAGGAATTGACCAGCCGGGTTTCTGAGCTCCCCTTGCAGGACATGGCCCAGCAATTGAGCCAGATACTCAACCACCTGGATCGGCTCTTAGGCCATGAGGATGTGGATCAGAGCCTCGCCCTACTCAAATCGACCCTGGAGCAGACCTCCAGACTGAGCTCACAACTCAATCAGGATCTTCCTGCTACCCTGGCCTCTGTCCGGAGCACATCCGATACAGCCCGGGAAACAATTCAACAGGCAGGTGAAGACTTCAACCAGCTCAGCTTAACAATCGCTCAGACTGCAGACCAGGCCAACGAAGTTCTCAGCAATACCGATCAACGTCTTGGCCCCATGTTATCAGCTCTGGAGCAGACCTTCACCACAGCCGGTTCCACTCTGGAACAGACCCGGACCTCTTTGACCAAGCTCAGCGGTTTAATTGACAGAGATTCTGGACTCAATCGTGAACTGCAGCGGACTTTACAGGAAATCCAAAGAGCGGCCAAGTCAGTGCAGACCCTCTCTGATTATCTGGAACGGCACCCTGAGTCCTTATTGCGGGGCAAGGGAGAAGGGAGGTATTAGGAAAGTTTTGCTCTCTCTTGTACAGATATTTCCATAAGCCACTATCAGCCCACTGAATGGACAAAGCCCTTTTGTTGGTCTTTGATGCACTACTCAAGCCAAGGAAGCGCTCATGCACCACGTCCTTAAAATCTTTCTCCTGATTCTGCTTTTGATTGCTGCCGGATGCGCGACTTCACCGCCGGCCAAGTATTATCTGCTCAAATACCCATCTCCAAAGTTGGGAAAGCAACCGCGGCTCCAAACAGCTGATCACGTCAGTCTCCAGGTCCACGTCCCGGACTATCTGGACCGGCCCCACATCATGGTCCGGGAGGCTGAACATCGCCTGGCTCTCTCAGACCGGAATCGTTGGGCTGAGCCCTTATCCCGGATGATCACCACCTTTTTGAGCCAATATCTGGCATCCGGGCCAGTCCCAGTGCAAATCAATCCCTCTGGCCCAACCAAAGACGAGATGCGCATTTCGATACAGATTCTTCGACTGGACGGAAAGCCGGGAGACCGCGTGAACTTGGAAGCCAATTGGCAGATTGCCCCAGCTGGCGCAGGCAGCGGACAAGCTTATTTTTTTTCAGCCACTGCCCCGGCCTCCGGACAGAGAATGGAAGATTTGGTCCTGGCCCACGAGCAGGTCCTGCATGATCTGGCTGAGGAGTTGAAAACGGCCTTGGAGCTGAATGGATTTGGCCTGAGGCCTCAAGTCGGGAGCCCAGCCCCCACCCCCTGAGCTTTCTCATGCCTGAGCTGGAAAACAAGTGAAAGAACCCCCCATTGGTTTCCAACCAATGGGGGGTTCTTGTCATGCCCTTTGCGGGCAATGACATCAGGCTACTCGTTTACTGCCTGGCAGGCCTCTTCCTGGGAAGGCTCAAGGCAAACCAGGGGCCAGACCTCGTCGATGTGCTCCACGGTCTTGACCTTCAGATTCTTGCGCAGCTCGGCCGGAACCTCGCTAAAATCCTTGGCGTTCTGGGCCGGAATAATGACCATCTTCACTCCGGCCGCAGCTGCAGCCAGGATCTTTTCCTTGATCCCGCCTACCGGCAATACCCGGCCGCGCAGTGTAATCTCTCCGGTCATGGCCACATCGTTGCTTAAAGGCCGATTGGTCAGGGCTGAGAGCAGGGCCATGACCAGGGTCACCCCGGCCGAGGGGCCCTCTTTTGGCGTTGCCCCGGATGGGACATGGATATGGATGTCCCGCTTTTCAGCAAAATCAGGATTGATGTTCAGCCGATCGGCCCGGGCCCGGGCATAGCTCACGGCCGCCTGAGCGCTTTCCTTCATCACTTCACCCAATTGCCCGGTCGTAATCAGCTTCCCCTTGCCCGGCAAGGTGGAGACCTCCACATGCAGGATCTCTCCTCCACTTGCCGTCCAGGCCAGGCCCAGGGCCACTCCGGCGGGCAGCTCTTTTTCCCGTTCCTCTTCCAGATATCTGGGCACTCCCAGGTACTTGGACACATTGCTGGGCATAATGCGAAAGGACTTTGTTGCCCCTTCAGCCACCTGTCTGGCGACTTTGCGGCAGATGGATCCAATCTCGCGCTCCAGGTTTCGCAGACCGGACTCCCGGGTATAGTCGCGTATAATCCGGGACAGGGCCTGATCGCTGAAGGAAATCTGGTCCTCTTTCAGGCCGTTTTCCTCGATCTGGCGGGGCAGGAGATAGCGTTTGGCGATCTTGATCTTTTCCTGCTCCGTGTACCCGGGGATGCGAATGACCTCCATCCGGTCCAGGAGTGCGGGCGGGATGGTATCCAGGATATTTGCGGTACATACAAACATGACCTTGGACAAGTCAAAGGGTACGTTCAAATAGTGGTCGGTAAAGGTATTGTTCTGCTCTGGATCCAAAACCTCCAGCAGGGCTGAGGAAGGATCGCCCCGAAAGTCCGCCCCCACCTTGTCGATCTCATCGAGCATGAAGACCGGATTTTTGGTCCCGGCTTCCTTGATGCCCTGGATGATCCGCCCGGGCATGGACCCGATATATGTGCGGCGGTGGCCGCGGATCTCAGCCTCATCACGCATTCCGCCCAGAGACATGCGGACGAACTTGCGGTTTAAGCTCCGGGCTATGGACCGGCCCAGGGATGTCTTGCCCACTCCCGGCGGTCCCACAAAGCACAGGATCGGCCCTTTCATCTTGGGATTGAGCTTGCGCACACTCAAGTACTCCAGGATTCGTTCCTTCACTTTCTCCAGGTCATAATGATCCTCATCTAAGATCTTCTCTGCCTTCTTGATGTCCAGCTGATCCTTGGAGGCCTTTTTCCAGGGCAGCTCCACCATCCAGTCCAGATAGGTACGAATGACTGTGGCCTCGGAAGAGTCCGGATGCATGTTTTCCAGGCGGCCCAGCTGCTTGAGGACCTCTTTTTTCACGTCCTTGGGCATACCAGCCTTGTCGATCTTTCTGCGCAGATCTTCGAACTCCTCGTCCTCTTCCTCATCTTCACCGAGTTCAGACTTAATGGCCTTGAGCTGTTCGCGCAGGAAAAACTCTTTTTGGGCCTTGTCCATGCCTTCTTTGGCCATATTTTGGATCTTGCTCTGCAGGGTGGCCACTTCCACCTCTTTCATCAGCTGGCGATTGACCCTTTTCAAGCGCTCCATGGGATCGACATCTTCCAGGATGGCCTGGGCCGTTTCTGTTGGCATGCGCAGGTTGGATGCAATGAGGTCAGCCAGCCTCCCGGGTTCCTGCACGCTATTTAAAACAGACATGATCTCTGAAGGATCCATTCCCCGCAGGGAGATGATCTTTTCACTCTGCTCCCGGGCAGTGCGCATCTGGGCCTCGGCGTCCGGGCCAATCTCAGGCAGCTCCTGTTCGGAAATGGCCTCAATATTGACAATCGGATAGGGATCCTCCTGCACCACTTCAGTCACTTTGGCCCTGGACAGACCCTGAACCAAGACCTTCAGCCGGCCGTCAGGCATTTTCAGCATGCGCATAATAAGGGCTACCGTACCTGTGTGATAGACATCGTCCAGGCCCGGCTCTTCTACTTTTTCGTCTTTTTGGGTGGCGATGAATACATAGCGCTTGTCATTCAAGGCCGCCTCAATGGATTTGACGGATTTGTCCCTGCCTACAAATAAAGGGAGAATCATGTAGTTAAAGACAACAATATCCCTGACCGCCAGCAGAGGCATCTGGGTCGGAAAATCCATTTTTTGGCCGGCCTCATCGCCGTTTTCTTCCTGAATAACCACCTGAGCCGGCGGGCCCTGGTCCGACTGCATATGTCTGGTCAATTCATCGTACATATTGGTTTTCTTATCATCTGTCATACGTTGACACCTGTGTATTTCGTGCTTGTGAGTTGATTTGAAAATTGCGGCCTCAACCGGGCACCGTTTCTTGAGAAAGCCACTTAAAGATGTTTTTATGTCTGACCTGCAACTTACCAGTATACAATAATACACATAAGACCATGAGCAACCCCTTGACTATGAATTCCGAGGAATTGTGATCACAGGCAGGCCCCGAGGCAAGTCAGGAGAAAAGTGATGTGTGGTCAGTAAGAGGGGGGATCAGAATCCAGAGAGCATATGAAAAACTAAAACAGGGATGGCCTATCCGTGTTCAGAAGAGAAATCGGGGATATGCTCGTTCCTGCTTCAACGCACTGCTTTGAGTATCCATGCTCACAATGCCCCCCGATCCTGAAAGCTGTAGTATCTGTCTTCAGCCACCACTAAATGATCCAGAACACGCAAACCTACCTCATCTGCGGCCTTTTGTATCCTTCTGGTCAGGTCTTTATCCTGTACAGACGGGGTTGGGTCGCCTCCAGGATGATTATGGACCAGGATAATACCCGAGGCCTTCCATTGCAGAGCCAAGGCCAGAACCTCGCGGGAATAGACCGCAGCCTGGTCTACTGTTCCCTGCGATACCCGGGAGAAGGTAATGAGCCGGTTCTTGTTGTCCACCAGGGCCACCCAAAAGCTTTCCACCGGGTCATGTCCCAGCCTGGAGCTGGCCATCCCGGCAACCGCTTCAGGAGTGCACAGCATTTCCCTCTGCCGCAGGGGGGCCTCCTGCAGCCGGGCCCAAAACTCCTGCCATATCCCCCAAAACATTTCCAGCCCGGGCCCGAAACCGTCCACTTCCCGCAACTCTTCGACCCGGGCAGTGAAGACTCCTTTCAAGGACCCGAACCGGTGCAGCAGGTCTTTGGCTAAGGGCTTGGTGTCCTTGCGGGGCAGGGCATAACCCAAAACAAGTTCCAGGACTTCATAATCGGCCAGACTGGATCGATTTTGAGCAAATCTGTGCTTTAACCGCTGACGATGGCCTATGTAGTGAGGCTGTTCTGACATGGGCGTATTCGTCCTCTGGCGTTGGTTCTTTATCACCCAAAAACCTGCATCATACGGCTGACCACCAGTTCCTGTGCCTGAGCCTGAGAGAAGTCGCCGGACTTGATCCCTGACTCCGCCTCCAAGATCATGGTCCACATCTGGCGCAACCGCTGCGGCCCCAGACGGGCGGCCATCCTTGCCTTTTCGGACTTGATCCGGCCAGGCATCCACACCTTGTCCTGCTCTCCAGCCTGAAGCTGCCATAACGTCCGGGCTTCCCGCAGCAAAAGAGCCAGAAAGGGCATGACCATATCGGCATTCGAGCCCAGTTGATTGCGAAACAGGGTGCGCCAGATGGAGATTTCCTGCCCTTTGCTCTGCAAGGCCCGGAGAAAGGCAAAGATATCCAGATCCGGCTGGAAAGATACGACCTTCAAATCCTCAGCCTGCATTGCCTGCCGGTCAGCCAGCAAGAGCTCCAGCTTTCTCAGCTCATTGTTCAATGCGGCGGCATCCAGAGGCAGGGAAGGGATAAGGACCGACCATACCTGATCCGGAATGTTTATCCTCTGCCTATCGGCCCATTGTCTGACCCGCTGTTGCACTGCCTTTCGATCCAGTCCGGCCGAACGCCAGACCCATCCTTTTTTTTCCGCCACCTTCCAAAAGGCCTGTTTTTCCAATACAGCAGGAACCAGAGGTCTGCCCCTGTCCCATTGCTTTTCCAGACAAAAAAAAGGCCATATCCCGGTTTTAAAGCTTTTCAGGATTGGATGGAGCTTTTTCCACTGTTCGGCCTTCAAGTTCTCGGCCCGACGCAGCACAACTGCCGTGCATTGCCCCAAGAGACTGGGCCAGGTCAGGGTCTGCCAATAGGCATCCGGCAGCTCCTCATCAGCCCAAAAGGTACGCACGTTCCAAGTTTCCTCCTGAGCTGACAAGAGGGAATGAATATGCTCTTTCATCAGCTGCCCGTCCGGGCAGATGCAAAAACTCAATCCCTGGCGAACCGTGCTGGTCATCAAACAATCCCTCTTTGTGCTTCTTGGGGATCATGCCAAAATGATATGAAAAGACATTATGCTGTTTTGTTGGAATCTTACAGGCTGATAACAGCCCATTCCGGGCAGGATACTTTGTAAAAAGCGAAAAAGCGGCGCCTCTTCCCCTTAAAAACCGGAGCCAAGCTGATTGGCCAAAGCATCAGCTGCATCCCGGACCACCCGTTCTTCAGCCCGCCTCTTTTCTGCCGCTCCGGCAAAGGATTCCCGGACATGCACAGGTGAGGAAACCCACAGCACTTCCCTGTCTTTGGCCGACAGAATCTTTCCCTGCAGGGAAAGGACAATTTGCGATTTCAGAGTTTTTTCATCAGCGCTCTCTACCTTGGTATAGTCCCGATACCGGGTAATAATGAGATGCAAGAAACCATCGGCCTGACCTTTCTCCACCCATGACACCCGGCCGCGCCTGGAGAACTCATCCCTGACTTCGGATATCAGCCGGGATTCAAGCCACGCCTCTGTGCTGGGGTTCTCGATGCGGTCAATGTACAGGGAATGAATGCCCTGGGGCATGTCAATTGGCACTGAGGAAGTCAGCTGGTAGCCGCAGGACGCAAGAGAGGTGATCAGAAAGGCCATGCAGCCAAGAAGGAAAAATGATCTCTTCATTTATCTCCCCGTCTTTTCATCTCCTGATCCAAAACATGGAGAAGATAGGTTCGCCCCCCAGTTTTCAGGCCACAACAACATTGACCAGTTTTTGCGGGACCACCACAACCTTTTTCACCTCTTTGCCCTGCACATATTTCTTCACTTTCTCATTGCCCAAGGCCAGGGTCTTGATTTCTTCCTGCTCGGCATTTGAGGGAACAGAGATCTTGCCCCGCAGCTTGCCATTGACCTGAACCACAATGAGCATCTCTTCCTTGTGCAGGGCATCAGGATCATGCTCAGGCCAGGACCAGAGAGCCAGGTATGTATCATATCCGGTCAACTCCCACAGTTCTTCACATACATGCGGGACCATGGGATAGAGACAGACCAGGATCGTGGACCAGGCTGAAGACACCACCTTTGAGCCGCTGGCGGTTTGAACCAGGTCTGCCTGGACAGCGCTGAGCGCATTGATCAGCTCCATGACTGCAGCGATACAGGTATTAAATTGGAACTCCTGCTCCAAGTCCCGGCTGACCTTGAGCAAGGTTTCATGCTCCTTGCGCCGCAGGTCCCTGTCCGCCTTGGATAATTCCTCACTATTCAGGACTGCGCAAGGGCCAATTGGCAAGAGGACCGGGGCCAATTGCTCATACAGCCGCCACAGGCGGTGTAAAAAGCGATGCGCGCCCTCCACCCCCTGATCATTCCAGTCCAGATCCTTTTCCGGAGGAGAGGCAAACAGGGTGAAGAGCCGGGTGGTATCAGCTCCGAAACGGGCCAGCATCTCGTTGGGATCAACGATATTCCCCTTAGATTTGCTCATCTTGGCCCCATCCTTGAGAACCATGCCCTGGGTCAGGAGATGGGCAAAGGGCTCGTTGTGCTCCAAGTACCCGAGATCGCGAAGGGCTTTGGTAAAAAAGCGGGCATAGAGCAGATGCAGGATGGCGTGCTCAATACCGCCAATATATTGATCTACCGGCATCCAGTACGAGAGTTCGCTGGGGTCAAATGGGGCAGTGTCCACCTTGGCCGATGTGTAACGGGCAAAATACCAGCTCGATTCCACAAATGTATCCATGGTGTCCGTCTCCCGCCGGGCCGGGGACTTGCATACAGGGCACCGGGTCTGAACAAACTCCTCGGTGTCGGGAAGAGGCGAACGTCCGTCAGGGCGGGTTTGGACATTCATGGGCAAAACAACAGGCAGATCCTCCTCCCGTACCGGAACCACTCCGCACTGTGCGCAGTAGACCACAGGAATGGGGGCTCCCCAATAGCGCTGCCGGGAGATGTTCCAGTCCCGCAGGCGATAGTTGACCGCCTTTTGAGCCAGGCCTCTTTGGGCCAGATGCTCGGTAATTGCCGTCTTGGCTGTTTCATGGTCCAGACCGGTAAACTCACCAGACTGGATCAGCTCTCCCGGTCCGGCATAGGCGGCTTCCAATTCAGCCTGAGCCGTATGTTCTTTGGGTTTGATCACTTCCCTTATTGCCAGACCGTATTTGCGGGCGAACTCAAAATCCCGCTGATCGTGGGCTGGAACGGCCATGACAGCCCCTGTCCCGTATTCCATGAGCACGAAATTGGCCACATAAATGGGGATGGGTTCCTGGGTCACTGGGTTGATGCAAAAGGCCCCGGTAAATACCCCCTCTTTCTCCGTATCCTCAGCTGTGCGGATGTTGCGGTCAGTGGTCAGCATGCGACGCACAAACCCTTGGACTTCACCAGCCTGAGACTTTTTTCGAATCAATTCATCCACCATGGGATGTTCAGGGGCCAGGCTCATAAAAGTGGCGCCAAACAGGGTATCCGGCCGAGTGGTAAAGACCCGAATATGCTGTGTGGAATTCTGGACCGGAAAATCAATCTCCGCTCCCATACTGCGGCCGATCCAATTTTCCTGCATGGTCCGCACCCGTTCCGGCCAGCCCTGACCCAGGGTCTGCAGATCATCCAGGAGCTCGTCAGCATACGCTGTGATACGCAAAAACCACTGCGCGAGCTCTTTGTTCTCCACCTGAGAGCCGCACCGCCAGCACTCACCGTCTTCCACCTGTTCGTTGGCCAGCACGGTCTGGCAGTCCGGACACCAGTTGACCGGAGCCTTCTTACGGTACACCAGGCCCTGGTCCCAGAACTTGAGAAAAAAAAGCTGTTCCCAGCGGTAATAGGAAGAGTCACAGGTCGCCAGCTCCCGGTCCCAGTCCAGGGAATAACCCAGGCGTTTGAGCTGGGAACGCATCTCGTCGATATTTGCATTGGTCCACTGCGCAGGATGGGTATTATTTTTGATGGCTGCATTTTCCGCTGGCAGGCCAAAGGCGTCCCAGCCCATGGGATGCAGGACGTTATATCCCCTCATGCGCTTAAAGCGGGCAATAACATCTCCGATGGTGTACACCCGGACATGTCCCATGTGGATCCGGCCAGAAGGATAGGGAAACATCTCCAGAACGTAGTACTTTTCCTGGTCGGGGTCGGCTAAAGCAGTGAAGAGCTTTTCCTTTTCCCAGATTTCCTGCCATTTCTGTTCAATATGCTCAGCGTGATATTGGGACATAAGTTTTATTCGTTGAGAGTGGTCTCTGTTTTTTTGTCTTGGTCATGCACAATGGCATCGAGAATACCATTGACAAATCCTCCGGAACGCTGATCACCGAACTTTTTGGCCAGTTCAATGCCTTCATTGATAGCCACTTTATCCGGCACATCCTCTCGATAGAGCAGCTCAAACAAGGACAGTCGCAAAACTGTCAGCTCAACCTTGGCAATCCGCTGCAGCCGCCAGTTTTTGCAGTGGGCGGCAATCATCCCGTCCAGCTGGGGCAGGGCCTCAAGGACCCCTCCAATGAGTTCCAGGGCAAAAGCTTCGCCCGGGGTCATGTGACCCTGATGATCGGTTATGAAGTGGTCAAAGGTCCGTTGCATATGCCTCAGATCGGGCTGGGAATAAAAATGCAGTCCGTACAGGACCTGAAATGCCTTCTCCCGTCCCTGCCGTCTGGGACTTTTGTGTTTTTTAGCCATGATTACACGTTCTTGAGCTGGCGCAGAACCTGAGCCGTCTCTAAAGCAGCCAGGGCGGCTTCCGCGCCCTTGTTCCCGGCTTTACTTCCGGCTCGCTCAATGGCTTGCTCTAATGAATCGGTGGTCAAAATGCCAAAACCCAGGGCCTTTCCGCTCTCCAGAGAGACCTGGGCCAAACCTTTGGATACCTCGGCGGCCACATAGTCAAAATGCGGTGTAGCCCCGCGGATGACCGCTCCCAGACAAATTATTCCATCCAAATCATCCCTTACTGCCAGTTGCCTTACCACAACCGGCATATCAAAGGCCCCGGGCACCCGCACAATACGCAGGTTTTCCCGATCGCCTCCGTGCCGGAGCAAAACGTCCACTGCCCCGCCAAGCAAACGATCTACAATAAAATCATTGAACCGGCTGGCCACCAGGGCGAAACGAAGCCCTTTGGCCTGCAGGTGTCCTTCGATGGTGGAAATGTGGTGCATGGACTCCTCTCGTTTTCGTCTCGGTTCTGGTCATGAGCGGCTCTTAAGCCTGGTCAAAAGAAGCCAACAGGTGACCCAGCTTTTCTTTTTTGGCCCGCAGATAGCTGGTGTTGGTCTCACACAAGGGGCCTTCCAGAGGTACGCGTTCCACTACTTCCAGACCATATCCCTCCAGACCGACGATCTTTTTGGGATTATTGGTCATAAGACGCATTTTGGATACCCCGAGATCAACCAGGATCTGAGCCCCGATGCCATAATCGCGCAGATCCGGCTTAAAACCCAGAGCCAGGTTGGCTTCCACAGTATCCTGTCCCAAATCCTGGAGATGGTAGGCCCGGATCTTGTTCCCCAGACCAATGCCCCGGCCTTCCTGGCGCATATACAAAACCACCCCCGCCCCTTCGTCTTCTATGATCCGCATGGCCTTTTGCAGCTGCGAGCCGCAATCGCAGCGCAGGCTCCCGAACACGTCCCCAGTCAGGCATTCGCTGTGCACCCGGACCAGGACCGGCTCATCCTCTTTGATCTCCCCTTTGACCAAGGCGATATGGGTGTAATCATCTATGTCCGACTCATAGGCAATGGCTCGAAAGTTGCCGTAGCAGGTTGGCAACTCGGCTTCTCCAACAGCCTGGACCAGAGAATCGAACTTGGATCGATAGCGGATGAGGTCCTCTATAGTGGCAATCTTGAGTCCATGTTCCTGGGCAAAGACTTCCAGATCGGGCATGCGGGCCATATTCCCGTCGTCACGCATAATCTCACAAATGACTGCTGCTGGTTTCAACCCAGCCAGTTTGCTCAAATCCACGCTTCCCTCGGTCTGTCCGGCCCGGACCAGAACTCCGCCTTTACGGGCCCGCAGGGGGAAGATGTGGCCTGGAGTGGAAATGTCTTCTGGCTGCACGCGGTCCTGAACAGCGGTGAGGATGGTTGTAGCCCGGTCATAGGCGGATATGCCGGTAGTCACCCCTTTGGAGGCTTCAATTGATACGGTAAAGGCCGTACCAAAACGGGATTCATTCCGCTGGGGCTGCATGGGCAGCTGGAGCTTGTCCACCCATGCCGGAGCCAACGACAGACATATCAGTCCTCGACCGTATTTGGCCATAAAGTTGATGGCTTCTGGGGTGACTTTTTCCGCGGCAATGGTTAAATCACCCTCATTTTCACGATCTTCATCATCTACCAGTATCAGGAGCCGGCCTTGTTTGATTTCCTCGATGGCCTCTTCCGGGCTGCACTTACTCATGATTGACTCCGCGTTTGCTCACATCTTGTTTGATTCCAGGTTATATACACAGTTTCCCTTGGCATGAAATATGAGGGCTGGCAGACTGGAAGAGGCCAGGTTGAGCCCTGTTCACGGCGAAAAAGACGACCATCCCAATAAAGATTTATGCCCCGAACCCATGCTGGCGGAGAAAATCCATGCTCAACTCAGCATTCGGCCTCCCCCGATCCTCTTCCTGCCAGGGTTCAAGCATGCGGCGGACATATTTGGCAATCAGATCGACCTCCATATTCACTTCAGTGCCGGGCCGCCACCGGCAAATAGTCGTCTCCTTCTGCGTGGCTGGAATGATATTGACTTCAAGAAATCCGTATCCACAATTATTTACAGTCAAACTGATGCCGTCCAGGGCCACAGAACCTTTGGGCACGACGTACAATGACCACTTGGGGTCAAAACCAAGCCGGTATTTCCTGGACTGCCCGGCTGGAAGAACAGACTCAACTCTTGCCAGGCAATCCACATGTCCGCTGACCAGATGTCCGCCGAGACGGTCCTGTAAGGTCAGGGCTCTTTCCAGGTTGACAGCATCCCTGGTTGCCAGCCGGCTCAGGCTGGAATTTTCAAGCGTTTCCTGTGAGGCGTAGACCCAGAAAAAATCAGAGCTAAAATGCTCCACACTCAGACATACACCATTTACAGCAATGCTTTCCCCCAGACAAAGATCCTTCATGGCCGCGTCAGGAGCAATGCGCATCCGCCGCTCAGCTCCGGAGCCGGTGACAGCCTGAACAGTGCCCAGAGTTTGGATAAGCCCGGTGAACATAAGAAATTCTTTTTGCTTATTATATGGAGGAAAAACTGCTGTGCTGCGCTTGGTCTCGCGAGGAATAAACGCAGAGTTCTTCCCCTCCCTGCTCAGTACAGCAGACCATAGGTCTTTGACTTTTTGCCCTCATGAGCTTTGTGGAGCTGCGTCTGCTGTGGCCTTTACATACGGCCTGCGGTAGATCAGCCACAAATCGGCGCCAATCGGCTCAGAGCTGACCAAACGCCAATCCACGGCCTCTTCCATGCTCATCGCCATGCGGCCAGAGAGTACGCTGACAGCGTGATCATCGCCTAAGACCCTGGGGGCCAGGACAAGGTGGAACTCGTCAACGAGATCGGCCTGTATAAGGCCCATTGCCAATCGACCACCGCCCTCACAAAGAAGCGTAGTGCATCCCAGGTCGCGATATACCCTTTGCAGGCCGGCGCGCAGGTTGAGTCTGCCGTGTCCGTCTTCGGGCAAACCCCATATCCTTGTTCCCAGATCACTTAAGGCCCGGGCCGCTTCGGAAGCTGCCTGCTCCCGGCTGGTCAGAAACACGAGCTGAGAAGCCCGGTTTTGCAGTAAAAAAAGACTGGCCTTTGGATGGGGCAAATGAGTGGTTACAACCACTGCCCAGGGCTGCTCTCCGCCCTGGCCGCTGCGATTGGTCAGGCGGGGATTGTCGGCCACCAGTGTCTGCCCCCCAATGAGAACGGCCTGAGCTCGAGCCCGCATGGCCTGAACCCGCTGTCTGGCTCTTTCACCCGTGACCCAGGACGAATGGCCAGTCCGGGTGGCGATGCGACCATCCAATGTACTTGCCAGTTTCAACTGGATCAGCGGCCTGTGTTCCAGGGTCCAGGCCTTAAAATCAGAGAGAAGGTCCAGGCAGGCCTGCTCCTGTTCACCCACAGTGACATGTACCCCATGCCTGTGCAAACGCTGTGCCCCCCCGCCGGCCACCCCTGGATTGGGGTCCAGGGTCCCAATAATTACCCTGGGAATACCGGCCTCCAAGATGGCCTGGGTGCAGGGTGGTGTACGTCCCTGGTGATTGCAGGGCTCCAGAGTTACCCACAGGGTGAGTTCCGTCAAGTCCCACCCTTTTCCTCTGGCCTCCTCCAGGGCCTCTATTTCAGCATGGGGAAGTCCTGGCCCTTTGTGCCACCCGGTAGCCGCAATCAGGCCTCCTTTGGTCAGGACCGCCCCAACACACGGGTTGGGTGCGGTTTGCCCCTGAGCCTGTAAAGCCAGGCGCACCGCGTGAAGCATCGGAGAACTCATTTGGTCTGTCTCCCTCATTCACACCCTATGCCTCACCCGGAGCAGATCCGGAATCTTTATTTTTCAGCTTCAACAGACCAAACTCAACGCCGGCCTCACAAAGCATCCCCACAGCCAGATCGTCAGGATAGCCCTGGGCGAAATATATTTTCGTAAACTGGCAGTTGATGAGCATCTTGGAACAAATAAGACAGGGCTGCGTGGTGCAGTACAGCTCAGCCCCGGACAAAGCTATTCCATGCACAGCAGCCTGGATAATCACATTTTGTTCGGCATGCAGCCCCCGGCAGAGTTCATGCCGCTGCCCGGATGGAATCTCCAGTTCTTCCCGCAGGCATCCCTGGTCCAGACAATGGGGCAGCCCGGAAGGAGCGCCGTTGTATCCAGTGCACAGGATACGCTTGTCTTTGACCGCCACCGCCCCCACCTTGCGCCGCAGGCAGGTCGACCGCTCGGCCACGAGAAAAGCGATGCGCATGAAGTATTCAGGCCAGGGCAGTCGATGATTCACGAAAAAAATACCTTGTGAGATGAAAAATGAGAAGGAACTGTTTACAGGAGATTTCCACGCAGATGAGCAAGCCTGGACGCGAATCACTGAAATATTTACTCTGCAAAG
>JBKHIL010000383.1:0-2568 GCA_046538645.1 Desulfovermiculus sp. | reverse complement strand
AGGTGTCTGATGCTTTCTGCGAATCTTTGCACGAACTGCTGATCCAGCTCTGCCCGGCGGAGTGCATCGCGTTCACGCCGTCTTTGTCGAAGGTCTGCATCCTGGAAGCACTCCTCTTCGGCCTTGGCCAGGGCCTCCTCCTCCACCACTATGCCTTGTCTTTCGTACCTCTTTCTGGCTCTGCTCCATTTGAGCACGATTGCCGGCAGGCTGGAATACTTGCGGGCCCTCCTGGTCAGGGCCGCATCCCCGGAAGGCAGGAACACCAGATGGTCCATATCTGCGCAATGCATACACAGAGCACCCTGCTCAGGGTCCAGGGTTATCCATGCCTTGGTTCCAAGCTCCCGGCCGCAGCTGCCGCACACTGCCTCCCGGTGAGTAATAAAGATTTTGAGCGGATCTTGTTGCATATTTGCCTGCTTTTACTCAAATTCTGTGGACACAATCTGTTCTTGAACGGGCCTGGTGCAGGTTCTATCATTGTATTGACAATAGATGAACACACGGAGACATCTTGATGATACAAAATTGACCGGACCAGATCGGCCGGATACTTTTCCGCGTTTTTTTCGATCTTGTCATGGACCGCTTGCACCGGGTCGATGTTCAGCTTATTTGAAAAGAGCAGGAGATAGATAAGGATATCGGCCACTTCCTCGGCCATTTTATCGCGCTTATCCGGCGGGATGTCCTGGTTTTCGGTGGTCCACTGGAAATGCTCCAAAAGCTCGGCCGCCTCCAGAGAGATGGAGACGGCCAGGTTCTTGGCGGTCTGGAACTGGGCCCAGTCCCGTTCGTCGCGGAACTTTATGAGCTTATCCAGAATGGCTTGCAGCTTATTTTCCCCAAGCACCCTCTACTGGCGATCTTTCCAATATTCAGGATCACGATGCAGGTGCATTACGGCTACAACAAGAATGCCGTCATCGTCTTCTGAATATAAAACGCCGTAAGGGAACCTGCGAACCAATACCCGGCGCACTTCTCCTTCCAGTTGCGCCCATGCTGCTGGATAGGCCATAGCGCGTTGGACTGCAGAATAAACTTCAGCTGCGAAATCATGCCCAAGACCCTGATCCACGCCTTCGTAGTATTGGATCGCATCCCAAAATTCCAGCTCAGCATCTGGATGAAACCGAAAGCTCATCCTGCAAACCTTTTCCAGATCTTTTCAAAGACCTCATGCCCAGGAACAGGCTCTACAACTCCAGAACGAAGTTCCTGCAAACGCTTGTTGGCGACCTTTGCCCATTTTTGGTCAATATCTGATTCTGGCGGGTTCAAGCTCTTTAGGAGCGATTCAGCCAGCATAACCCGTTCTTCGACAGGCAACGACTCTGCTTCCTTGATAAGCTCATTGATTCTCATCACAAATCCTCAATTGTATCTTGTCTTTTACCATTCGTGCCCAATATATCGTAACAACACTCTCTGATCAATACTCCGCATACTTGAAACCCTCCCCCAGGACCAAGTCAGGGGGTATTTCTTAGCATTCTTGATGATCTTGCTATGGGCGCCGCCTGCACAGGGTCGATACCAGACTAATGCGCCTGCAAGAAAATCAGCTTTGCAGGCGTAGAGGTCGGTAAGCTTAAGAATTGAGTTTGGACAGACGAGTGGCTTGGTCCATGCAAGCCCATGGACTGCAATGTGTCTCGTTCTTGACTTGCTTGCAAGGGGGAGATGTGTGAAAGGGGATTGATTTTTCTAGCAAATTATGCGGCTTGCAAGCGCAAACGTGTCCGGCTAGATTTTCTGATCAAAGACAAAAACGGAAACCATTCTTGCCAGATAATCACCAAACTGGCAATATATATTTCCAGTTTTCAAAATCAACCCTGGAGCTGAGGGCATGAAGCACGTCCTGCAAGAGATAATGCTCGATTTTCAGGAGCTTCAGCTGGAAACTGGGACATCCAGGCGGCTGAAGCTGGAGGCGGTGCCAGGCAAGGCCAGTGTATGCATCGGGGTTCGCCGCTGCGGAAAATCAACGTATTGGTCGCCCGGGACCATGATGAGGACATCGACCTCAAAGATCTTTCAATGGATTATCACTTTACTATATCTTCTTCGATATCCTGATAATTCCCATGCCAGATATCAAAAACCGGCCCCACTTCCCAAGTGTCCACATCCGGCCTGGTTCCCAGCCAGGTCTCTATCCTGGCCATACGGGCATCTGCATCATGCATTCCGCGGCCAAGCTCCACTATGAAGCTGAGTTTGTCTGCGCTGCCACCTCCGCCACAATAGCATCCGTTTGCCTCTATGGCTTCGTCAATAAAGGCATCCAAAAAATCATCGAACCCTTCCTCAGAATTTCTCCTGATAACCAGCTGTCTTCCCCATTCTGTAAATTCACCAAGGCTCTTTTTCTTCCGCAGTCGTTTTTTCATACATACTCTCCGCTCTCACCGGGCCAGAAGCACATTCTATTTTTTTCAGCAATGATCTCAAAACAAAAGTCATCACTGTCCTCGATCTGTATCTGGCACTCGGCCCACATTCATGACCTCCAGGTCGGCCATGAATCTCCGCTTGAGCTCCCGTAAGAGCTCGATG
>JBKHIL010000382.1:0-2569 GCA_046538645.1 Desulfovermiculus sp. | reverse complement strand
GGGGAGCAGAGTGCGCTGCTCACGGTGTGGACATATGTTCACTGTTACCCCGCAGGATGATCTTTCTGCGTCGGATTTTGGGGGTCAGAAATCCAGCCCCGCCCGGCAGTCAGAATCGGATGAAGACTTATTTTCAACTGTTCCCGGAAGAGAAGATGACCAGGCCCGGCGCAGACCGCGCAGGCGGAAATGGAAAATACTTGTTTTTCTCCTCTTTATTGCTCTTGTGTTTGGGGCTGGCGGGTATTTTTACTGGCCACAGCTTAAGATCTGGATTCCGTTTATTTCCACCCACCCGGAAAGCACAATCGAGCTGAATCAGAAAACTGAAGGGGGAGTGGATACCAAGGCCATCGCTTTGAGGGACGTCCGGCAATACATGGTAGATAATCAAAACATGGGGCGCCTCCTGGTTATTGAAGGCCGGGCAGTGAATACTTCCGAGTCACCGAAACAGATGATCAAGATTATGGCTACGCTGTTTGACAAGCAAGGCAGGAGAGTGGCTGAAAAGGAATTTTTGTGCGGCAATACCGCCTCAGTATATGAATTGCAGGAACTCACCCAGGAAGAGCTGAAAAAAATATTGTCTGCTCAGGCTGGAATTCTGGCCAGCAACTCTCATGTTCCTCCAGAACAAGAACTTCCATTTATGACTGTGTTTTTTGAATTTCCGGACCAGGTGGCAGAGTTCAGCTTGAAGGTAGTGCAGGCCCGGGAGGCAGGTGAAGCCCAAAAGCACTGAACGCGCACTGGATATGAAAAACAAAAAGCAATTTGAGTGCCAAAATTGCGGGGCACGGAGTGCTCAATGGCAGGGCCAGTGTCCCAGATGCGGCCAATGGGGAACTGTGGCCGAGCTCGAGGATGCGGCTGGAAGCAGGGTGCCCCCTGCTCCGGGCAGCCGGCCGGCCGACCTGGATCAGATCTCCATGCAGGGACAGGGCTTTTTGCCCACTGGGTCCGGAGCACTTGACGCTTTTTTGGGCCAGGGACTGATGCAAGGCTCAGTGGTGCTCCTGGGCGGAGCCCCGGGGATGGGCAAGTCCACTTTCCTTCTCCAGCTCATGGGATCCCTGCAGAGGCAGGGACTGGGGCCGGTATACATTTCCGGGGAGGAATCACTCGGCCAGATCAAACAGCGGGCAGAGCGCCTGGGCTTGAAAGGTCATGGCCTTATGGCCATGAGTTCCACCCGGCTTGAGGATGTATTGGCCAGCTTGAGCCATGACCCAGTTCCTCAGGTGCTCATGGTGGATTCTGTGCAAACCATGATCAGCTCTGAGTGTGAAGGCGACCCCGGCAGTGTATCTCAGGTCCGGACAGTGACCGCCGCCCTCATCGAGGAGGCCAAGGCCAGAGGAGTGAGCATCATCCTGGTCGGGCACGTGACCAAGGATGGTCAGATAGCGGGCCCCAAGCTTCTGGAACATATGGTGGATGCTGTTTTATCCCTCGAAGGGGACGGGAACCACGATTTTCGCATCTTACGAGTGATGAAGAACCGTTTTGGCCCTACAAGCAACATCTTGGTTCTCAAAATGGTGCACAAGGGACTGCAAGTGGTTCACGATCCGTCCACATTCTTTCTGCAGGCCAGAGATCCATCTTTGTCCGGGAGTGCTCTGGTCATGGCTCTGGAGGGACAGCGGCCCCTGGCAGTGGAAGTTCAGGCCCTGGTTACGGAAAGCTTCGGCTCTCTGCCCAGGCGGACCTCTGTGGGCTTTGACAGCAATCGCTTGAACCTGCTTCTGGCCATCGTTGAGAAGCGGCTCCACCTGAGGCTTGGGGCCATGGATGTGTACGCCAAGATCGGGGGTGGCTTGAAAATGGAGGAGCCGGGGATGGATCTTGGATTGGTAGCTGCCGTGCTTTCTTCCTCTTATGATCGTCCCTTGCCTGAAGGCGCAGTGTTTTGGGGGGAAGTGGATTTGAGCGGTCAGGTCCGGCCTATTGCCGGACATGAATTGCGCATGAAACAAGCTGCTTCCCTGGCCTACAGCCCGGTGGTCTGCCCGGCCGGAGGGCGTCAATCAGAGACCGAACTGCCTTCCGGGCCCGATCTCATGGTGGTCCAAAACATTCAGGACATGGGTCGTTTTTTCGCTGCAAAGTAGGAAGCTCAGCCTCATCGGCCATCTCAGACCACAGCCATGTTACAGCTTTGCCTCCTGCCGCTGACGTCCAGTAGGCCGCCCTTGCCCCCAAGGGCAGGCCCTCTTCGAAGTAAATCTCGTTCATATGAGCGTTGCTTGACCCGGTCCGGCAACAATACACAAGGTTTTCCGCGCAGTCAGGTTTATCCCTGGAGAAAGGGCGGTACCGGGCGCATGAGGCTCAACACCTCGCTGTAGCTGAGATCATTGAGCCGAAAGTCCGGGGCTTCGGAATTGAGCCCGGAATAGTACTGCATCAGGATCATATATCTGCGCACCAGTTCGGGAATGAGAAAATGGGTGCGCACGTGTTCCCTGGCCTGTTCTCCCATGGCCCTGGCCTGTTCGGGATGGGTGAGCAGGTAGTCCAGGCGCTTGACAATGGTTTCCACATCCAGGGCATCAACCAGATA
>JBKHIL010000073.1:0-7561 GCA_046538645.1 Desulfovermiculus sp. | reverse complement strand
AAAATAAAGGCTCTGATCAGGGCAGAACATCTTGACCAAAGGCTGCAAGCAAGGCTAGAAATACCTACACCGCCCTTAGCTCAGCTGGAGAGAGCACTGGACTTCGGATCCAGGTGTCGGGGGTTCGAATCCTCCAGGGCGGGCTCTATTCCCCCAGATAGCGGTACAGGGTGCGGCGGCCGATGCCCAGCAGAGCGGCGGCCCGCCGTTTGTTCCCTTGAGTCTGCTCCAGGACGTGGGCAATATAGCGTTCTTTGAGTTCTTCCAGGGTCGGCAGTCTGTTTCCGCGCAAAAGGCTTTCGCTGGCCAAGAGCTGCTCAGAATTCTGTTCTGATGTTCCCTGCTCCCGCATGCGCTGCGGAAAGTCCTCAGGATTGATCCACCGTCCATGACTTAAGGTCACCGCCCGCTCCACCGCATTCTGCAATTCGCGAACATTTCCCGGAAAGGAATAATTTTTCAGGAGTTCCAGGGCCTGGTCGGAAAACCCCCGGATATCCCGGTTCAGCTTCGCACTGAACTGAGAGAGAAACTGGGCGGCCAAAAGTTCCACGTCGTCCTCCCGCTCCCGCAGCGGGGGCACACGTAAAGTGAAGGTTTCCAGGCGGTAAAAAAGATCCTCTCGAAAGCATCCATTGGCAATTTCCTGCTCCAGATCCTTGTTCGTGGCTGCGATGATCCGGGCCTGAGTGGCAATCTCCTTGTTGCTGCCCACCGGGCGGACCTTTCCGTCCTGAAGTACGCGCAGGAGCTTGGCCTGCATGGACAGGGGGGTCTCTGAGATCTCATCCAGGAAGATAGACCCCCCATTGGCCTCGACGAAAAGCCCTTTTCTGTCCCTGGACGCTCCGGTGAAGGCCCCTGCCGTGTGGCCAAAGAGCTCAGACTCCAGAAGCTCACCCGGGATGCCGGCGCAGTTGACCACTACCAGGGGGGAGTTTCTTTTTGCACTCTCCTGGTGGACTGCCCGGGCCACCAGCTCCTTGCCAGTACCGCTCTCGCCGGTGATGAGCACCGGGCCCTCGGCTAAACCCAGCTGCTTTATTTGGGCAGCCAGGGTGAGCATGGGCTGGCTGTGCCCGATAAGGCCATGGAAATCGTCCTGGGAGAGCAGGTTCCGGTAGTGCTGCACTTCCTGCCGCAGACGCCTGTTTTCCAGAGTACGCTGGACACAGATTACCAGTTGATCCAGGTCCAGGGGCTTAGTCAGAAAATCGTCTGCACCTGCCTTTAAGGCCTCGACCGCCTGTGGGACCGAACCAAAGGCGGTGATAATCACAAAGCCGGGCTGAGGGAGCTGTTCCCTGGTCCGGGTCAAAAGGTCCAGTCCGTTCGCCCCGGGCAGCTTCAAATCGCAGACAATCAGATCCGGGGTGTTGTGGATCATCCACTCCTGTCCCTGTTCTGCGCTGGCTACCCAGTGCACATTGAGGTTGGCCTCAGTGAGTTCTTCCTGGAGAAGCTGGCCAAGTCCCTGATCATCTTCAACCACAAGAATGACTTCCTGCTCTCGGCCCTTGTCCTGCATTTGTGCTCACCCATGTTTAATATGTTATAAATTATGAAAAAACATGCCTACGTCCTGTCCTCGCACCTCTTAGCATGGCCTGAGGGTCTGCTCAGAATGAGTTCCACCCTGCAGTGAGTTCCGGGGCAGAACGATTCTGAACTCAGCTCCTCCCAACGGACTGATCTCAATGTGCAAAGAGCCCTGATGTTCCTCAACAATGCCATGCACTACGGCCAGTCCCAATCCGGTGCCTTCGCCCACAGGCTTGGTGGTAAAGAACGGATCGCATATCTTGGTGATCATATCCGGGGGGATGCCCGGACCGTTATCCTGGATGCGGAAAATACAGTGGGCGGATGTGCATTCCCACTCCAGCCGCACTCGTCCTGTGTCTGCAGGAGCAGCCTGCACGGCATTTTTCAGTAGATTGGCCAGCATCTGTTCCACCCGTAAAGGGTCAGCCATGATCACGCACCCTGTTTGCGGACCACTCTTCTCGAGGTTGACACGCTTCTGATCTGCAAGCGGGATCATGCTTTGTATGGCTTTGTTGACTATGGATGCCGGGTCAACTTCCCGCCGGCAGGCTGAATTGCCGCGGCTGAAGTCCAGGAGCTGACGGACAATCGACTCCATCCTTTTGACCTGGTCCCGGATTTGATCCAGGTTCCGGGATACCTTGTCCGGAAGCTCGGGTATGCGGCGGGCCCTTTGGGCCTGTCCGGCCACTATGGACAACGGCGTTCCCAACTCATGAGCCACACCGGCGGCCAGTCTGCCTACAGCAGCCATCTTTTCCGCTTTGCGGAGTTCAGATTCCAGCCGGGCCTGTTTTTGGCGCTGTTCCTCCAAAGCCTCTTGAGCCTGGTCCATGCTGTCCAGCATGGTATTAAAGGCTGCGGCCAGATTGGTAATTTCCTTGGGGCCGTGCATGAAGAGCCGGTGGGTTCTGTCTCCCTGCTCCACCCGGTGCATGGACCGGCCCAGGCGTTCCAGGTGATAGCCCAGAGCCCTGCGGTGCCCGAAGAGAACCAAAAGAATCATAATGCCTATTCCGCCACAGAGGATAAGCCCAAATTGCAAACGCAGATCGTTGACATATTTTTGAAAATCTTCTTTTTTGCGTGAGAGTTGCAACAGTCCGTTGATTCTGCCTCCGCTGTCAGTGAGGGGAAGAAAATATGAGTACGCCTCCTGTCCGCCTACACGCTCGTATTTCTCTTGCTGATCTCCTTCTTCGGCCATGTCGGCTAGTTGATCATTGTCCTGATTGGCTTTTTGATCAATCACAGATGCCCCTGCAGAAGCGACCTTTTCGCCGTGTTGATTATAAACAGCTACCGCATATATCCTGTTGATCTGAAACGCGGACTCCAGGGCTTGGAGGATACTTCCGGCCCTGCCCCGCTCCAGGGAGTGACTCAGGGGCAATTCCAGAGCCCGGGCTATAAGCTGAACTTCCTCCTGCATTTTTTTTTCCGCCTGGTTTTCGAGACTGAGCAAGCTCAGATACCCCGCCAGCCCAAGAGTGAAAGACAGGGGAAGAATTATGTATATCAGCAGGGCCTGGAAAAGGCTGTAGCGAAAAGGGAAGGACATGTTGAGCACTCCTTATGGAATATCCAGGGAATCAGAATATGGCAGAAACTGTATTGTGTCAAAACAGCACATGTGTCGTTATGACGAATAAGAAGTGGGGCCCTCCCGGTCTCAAACCCGGCCGGGCAGGAGGCCAGAGACGACTCAGGTGTTCAATCGATTTGGCAAGCTTTATGCAAGAAACGTGTAACACTGGGCCTAGTGATGGTTACGAAAGGGAAAAGAACCGGATAAAGTGGCCGGTTGGATATGAACAAAAACTTAAGGAGAAAAATGTATGCGTCAGTTAGATTCTAAGCTGTATGTAATCTTGGGATTTGTTGTCAGTCTGATCTTTGCTGCCTCGACCTTGCAAGCTCAGGATACACAGGACGGACAGCAAGGAGGTCAGGGCCAGGACCAATATGAGCAACAGTACGAACAAAATCAGCCCAAGGCAGACGATTTCAGCGATTCTGAGATTGAATCATTTGTTTCTGCCCGCGAAGGTGTAGATGAGTTAAGAGAAGAGTTTCAGCCCAAGTTCCAGGAAACAGAGGATGTAGATAAGGCCCAGGAACTGCGGGAAGAGTTTCAAAACAAAGCTATTGAGGTGCTGGATGAAGAAGGGCTGGATGTACAGACCTATAACAATATTGTGAAGGGAATGGATAGCGATGACGAACTGCGCGAAAAAGTTGAACAAAAAATGGGACAGTAAGAGAAAAAAAGCTGCAAGCAGGAACTGCTGGACGTCAGGAAATGCTGCCACCATCCAGCGGTTCCCGGCCAAAGGAATGATCCACGTCTGATTACCCGGCAAGAGCCGCAGACCCGTGGATCAGTACCGTTTGGCTCATGCCCGCTGCGGTAATGTTTTCTCACCTCACATACGACCTCCTCACCGGACTCCTCCACGCATGGGTAAAGCCCGCAGACTCCCCTGTCCGCGGGCTTTGCTTTTCCTTGACCTCTTTTCAGGTTTGTGATCTGTATCTTCCCATGGTCGTCATCCCGTGACCGGCAGGTCCTGACTGCGAATGATGCAGGGCATGAAAGCCAAAGATCAGGCATCTCCGGCTCTATGGGTATCCTTCCAGGTCATTGTCCGCAGCGTTTTTTGGGAAGGGAAGATGTATTGGGCTGTTCTGCAAATGATTGTCGGCCTGCCCCTGTTGCTGGGCGGGGCTCACAGCCTGGTCAGCGGGGCCAGCAGCATTGCCCTGCGCTTGGGCGTTTCCCGGCTGATTGTCGGGCTCACCGTAGTAGCCATGGGTACCTCGGCCCCGGAGCTTTTGGTCTCGCTGATTGCCGCCTTTCAGGGAGCAGCGGACATGGCAGTAGGAAATGTTCTGGGGTCCAACATGGCCAATATATTGCTTATCCTGGGTATTTCGGCCATGATACGTCCCCTGGCCATGGAAAAAACCATCCGCTGGCGGGAGATTCCCTTTGTCCTTTTGTCCACTCTGGTTTTAGTGGTCCTGGCCAACGATAAAATCCTGACTCAGGCACCTGGTTCCCGTCTGGACCGGGCGGACGGTCTGGCCATGCTGGGGTATTTTGCCGTGTACTTGTATTACCTCTTTTCGGTGGCCAAAAACAGCACCGGGGGTCAGGAGGAATCCGGGGGCAGACCCATCAAACAGCCCATGGCCTGGGTATTGGTCCTGGCCGGAATCGCCGGGCTGACTCTGGGCGGGCAGTGGCTGGTCAGCGGAGCCCAAACCATTGCAGCCGCTCTGGGCATGAGCCAGGCCCTGATCGGGTTAACTATACTGGCCGTGGGAACCTCCCTGCCGGAGCTGGCCACATCGGTCACGGCCGCCCTCAGGGGCAATGCCGATATTGCCGTAGGCAATGTGGTCGGTTCAAATATATTCAATATTTTGTGGATATTGGGCGTGACTGCCACTATCACCCCTATTGACTATAATACCGCATTGAACCTGGACCTGTGGCTTCTGGTGGCTGTCAGCCTGCTCTTTTTTCTTTTTACCTTTACCTGGAAGGAGCACAAGATCGACCGCCGGGAGGGAGGTCTTTTTTTCATCCTCTATATTGGCTATTTGATCTTTATGATCCTGCGGGGCTGAACGTATGGCTCTATGAGACGCATAACTTACAGGCCGTTCAGCTCTCCGCAGTCCGGACACAGCCAGAAGACCGGTGTACACATCCCCCATTTGAGCTCTTGCATGCACTCCTGGCAGATGCAGCATCCGCAATGCCTGCATCTGCGGCAATACAGGGCCTGCCGGCCGCAGCAGTGGCAGGTCTGATTTTTTGTCCTCCGCCACTTTTCCCGATATGTGGATTGATTTTTGTGATTTTTGTTCATTTTGGAGCCAATAATCAGGACTGCCCCATTTGACAAGAGTGGAGAAGAAGCAGGGAGGCTCAGAATCGCTCCATGAGGATGGACTTGACTGTATTCCCATCGGTCCGGGGGCCGAAATGGTCCAGGATTTCCCGCATGGCCTGCATCTTATTTTTGTACTGTCCAAAATCAATATGGGCGCGTATCCAGTCTTCGATCTCCTCCGGGGAAGCCGCCTGAGGCAGATAGGACTCCAAAATCTGAAGATACTCTGCATCCTGCCGATCCCCGAGCTCTCGTTCAGAAGCAGCCAGCTTCTTCAAGATCTTAACCACCTCCTGGTCGCTGAGGAGCTTGTTCTTTTGGCGCTGCATCTCGCCGACGACAATCCGCAGGGTATTCTTTTCCTTTTGAGGGATGCCCTTGGTCTGCAATCGATTCTGGATTGTTTCCTGCAAGCTCATGCACGTCTCCTTTGTTGGGTTGCCGATAAGGACGGATCTGGTTCTTGACGCCCCGGGGCAATAAGAGTGAAACTGTTGAGTAGGTCTTTGCCGTGATCTGCGGTCCAAGACGCCGTCATAATGGAGGCGCGAAACACAATGATAATGCATTCGGAATATAAATATTTGGTTCCAAAGGCAAGCGGCGATGTCCAACTCCTGCTGCAGATTCTGCCCTCCGGACTGCAAGAAGCAATCGCCGGTCTCAAGGATGGCAGCGAGCTTATCGAGATCGTTCTGGATTTGGGCCGCAAGCCGGAAATCAGGACCGCCGCAGGATTCCAGGACCTTGATTTGCCGGTTGTGGAACGAAAAGACCTCCAGGAAGTGGTGGCCAGGATCGGAACCTTTACCGCCGACAATCGGGCCGGGATTGAGCGGACCCTGCACCGCATTTCGGCCATCCGGAACCGGACCGGAGATGTTGTAGGCCTGACCTGTCGTGTCGGGCGGGCTATTTATGGGACCATAGATATTGTCCAGGATGTTATTGAGTCCGGTCTGTCCTTGCTCTTGCTGGGACGTCCCGGAGTGGGCAAGACAACCTTGCTGCGCGAGGCAGCCCGGGTCCTGGCCGATGATCTGGGCAAACGGGTGGTTATCGTAGACACATCCAATGAAATCGGCGGCGACGGGGACATCCCCCATCCAGGCGTGGGCCGGGCCAGGCGGATGCAGGTCCCTTCCCCGGATAGGCAACATGCGGTAATGATCGAAGCTGTGGAAAACCACATGCCGGAAGTTATTGTCATTGATGAAATCGGAACCCAGGCTGAGGCCGAGGCGGCCCGGACCATAGCCGAAAGGGGCGTACAGCTCATTGCCACCGCCCACGGCAAGAACCTGGACAATCTGCTGCAGAACCCGACCCTGACTGATCTGGTGGGCGGAATACAGGCCGTCACCCTTTCTGATGAAGAGGCCAGGCGGCGAGGAACACAAAAGACGGTTCTGGAACGCAAAGGCCCTCCGACATTTCAGGTCCTGGTCGAGATCCAGGATCGGGAACAACTGGCTGTGTACCGCGAGGTGGCTGTGGTTGTGGACGGTTTTCTCAACGGATTGCCCCTGGGTCCGGAAATACGGAAACGAAGCTCCGACGGCCAAGTCCAGGTAGCCCAAAAACAGTCCATGTCCGAGCTGCCCCCCATGACCCGGCCTGAGGAGAGCTTTGCGGACAAGGACCTGCCGAGGCACCGCCCGGTCCGCATTTTTACCTATGGTGTCAACCGGGATCGCCTGGAAAAGGCCTTGCGCAAACTGAAGATTCCGGCTCAGGTGATCAAAGATGTAGAGGAGGCCGATCTAATCCTGTCCCACAAAGGGCACCAGAGGAGGCAGCCCAAGCGTTTGCGTGATTTGCAATCCGGGGGTATCCCCTTGTATGTGGTCAAAAGCAATACCATACCTCAGATTGAGCTGGTGCTGCAAAAGATCTTCGGCCGGTATGAGGAACAACCAGAGGAAAAGGCGATTTTGGAAGCTGAAGATGCGGTGCACATGGCTATGAAGACAGGTCAATTGCAGGAGTTGGGTCCCCGGAACGCTTATATCCGGTCTTTGCAGCATCAAATAGCCAAAAGGTACGGGTTGCGAAGTGAAAGCAAAGGACAGGAGCCGTACAGACAGGTACTGGTCCTTCCCTGGTAG
>JBKHIL010000072.1:0-7574 GCA_046538645.1 Desulfovermiculus sp. | reverse complement strand
TCTCCCTCCACCATCAGATCCGGCTGGACGTCAACCTTCCGGCCCTGGCTCCTTTAGACGCCCGGTCAAAGGACCTGCTGCGCAAGGCAGCCGGGGTCCTGATGCCCAAATATTTTTCCCCGATTCGCTATCGTCAAGTGGCTGAGCTGGCCCCTAATCATTTCCCCAGGCTGGGGCCCAGATATCTCTACCGGGGCAAAGCCAGCCAGATACGTCTTTTCCGGGCCCAAGGCCTGCCCCATCCCCAGACCGTCATTTATGACCATCCGCTCCAGCTCCTGCAAGACTGTTCCCGCTCCGGGCTGCCCTTTGTGCCCTGTGTACTTAAAGGAGATCGCGGGGGTGGAGGATCAGCTGTGTTTCCCATCCATTCCTGGTCCGATCTGGAACAAAAGATTCAGCTCCTGCCCGAAAACGAGCCGGTCCTGCTTCAGGAATGGGTCCACAATCAAGGTATGGATTTACGGGTGGTCATAGTGGGAGAGTTGACCGAGAGTTATTTTCGGATAGGAAACGGCGGTTTTTACAACAATGTCGCCCAGGGCGGCCGGATCGATCATGATATTTTCCCTGATAAGCAGATACTTGGAAGGAAAATGTCCCGCACCCTGGTGCAAGCTGCCGGGATTGATGTCGCCGGCCTGGACATCATGTTTTCAGCCCATAGCCCTCCCCTTTTTATCGAGATCAACTTCCTCTTTGGCCGCAAGGGTATCGGGGGACGTTTGGGTTATGACCGGCTCTTTTGGCAAGCAGTTCAGACCTGGATGCAGAAAGATCCAGCCGGAGCCACCCAGGAAATCAGACACCTCACATCCGCAGGCTGACCCGGCCGCCTTTGCTCAATCTTTTCTCCAGTCTGGCGGCTATGATGCTCATGGCATAACAGCAGATAAAGTACAAAAAAGCCACAGTGGTATAGATCTCAAAGGGATAGACCATAAGCCTGTTATTCAGCATCTGAGCCACAAAGGTCAGTTCCAGGACCCCGATGACAAAGGCCAGGGAGGTATCTTTGAAAATGGCGATAAACTGACCGACGATAGCCGGAATCATCTGTTTCAGGGCCTGGGGGAGGACGATTCGGCGCATGGTCTGGTAGTAGTTAAGCCCGGTACTGTAGGCGGCTTCAAAATGCCCGGCCGGGATATTCATGATCCCGCCCCGAACGATCTCAGCAATATACGCTCCGGTAAAGACCGTCAGGGCGATGGTTGCACTCCAGAATACATTGATAAAGGTATCAAAGAAGACCGGAATAAAAAAATAGACCCAGAAGATGACAATGATCAAAGGGTTGCCCCGAATGAATTCGATATAGGCCATGCACGGCAAACGCAGCAGATTGTTCGTGGACATCCGGCCCAGGCCTACAATCAGCCCGATAAAAAAACTGGCCCCAATAGCCATGACCGACATGAGGATAGAAAAGCTCAGCCCGCCCAGGCCCCAGAAAAACTCCCCCTCTGCTTTGGGAAAACGCCAGATCAGAAGACGGGAGATATTTTCTCCAATCACCTGCCAGTTAAAGCCCCACAGGCCTTGCAGCAGCTTGAGAAGGACAAAGAAAAAGCCCAGGACAAAGAGCAGCTTGCAGAGCAGGATCAAACCCTGAAAAGCGGTTTTGCGTACCCGTAACCAGGTCGCCTTGGCAGATGAAAGCTCCAAGCCCTCTTCCGGATCTTCGATCAACAAAGGCACCAGCCAGGCCGCACTTTTTTTCCCCGGCCAGAGCAAAACACGCACAGGCCCAGCCGCCATGGATCTGAATCTGCCCGGTCCGCGATGGACGGTGCTGCGCAGCCTGGAATTTATTTTGTTCATCATCCAGGCGATAAGCAGCGACAAGGACAGATAGATCACTGTAGCTGCTGTGGTGGCCTCAAATCCTCTAAAGGTCAGGGACTCTATCTGCTGCGACTGCCAGGTCAAATCAGCCACCCCAACCACCATGGCCAGGGACGAATTTTTCATGTTGTTTAAGAACTCGCTGCCCAGAGGAGGAATAATGGCCCGAAAGGCCAGGGGCAGGATGATGGTCCGCATCACCTGAAGATAGGAAAGTCCGCTGGAGTAGGACGCTTCGAGCAGGCCCTTGGGGATGGACTGCAGGCCAGCCCGGATGACTTCGGCCATGAAGGAGCCGGTATAGATGCCAAGACCAACAGTGGCGCTCCAGAACTCAAAGTCCAGCCCGAAGACCACGGACTTGACGTTCTCAGGCAGGACCTGAGGCATGGCAAAGTACCAGAAAAAAAGCTGGACCAGAAGCGGAGTATTGCGGAAGAACTCTACATAGGCAGTCGAGACCCAGTACAGGGGCACAAAGCTGGAGAGCCGGCCAAGCCCGAAAATTGTCCCCAGCAAAAGGGCCAGTCCTGCGCTGACCAGGGTGATCTTCAAGGTGACGATAAGCCCGGAAACCAGGTACAAGCCCAGGTATTCGTCGTAGGTGGAGCTCTTGGTAAAAAGGACGCTCCAGTCAAAATTGTAGCCGAATTCAAAGAAAAAGCCCCAGTAACATGCTGCTCCGAGCACTACACAGCACAATACCAGGTTCTGGACCCATTTTTTTTCCAGCCACAAACGCCACATAAAGAAAAACCCGGAATTGGGAATTGCAGAAATGTCCTACAGAAAGGCCTGCCGCATGAATCCAGCATGCCTGCACTGAATTCATGCGGCTCTGAGTAAAGCTTTTAAGTTACGGCCAGACTTCAAGCTCTTTGGTCAGCGGGAAATGGTAAGGAGTATCTTCACCATACCATTTTTCATAGATTTCATGGTAGGTCCCATCCTCCCACATATCCTGGAGGGCGAAGTTGATGGCATCTCTCCAGTCTGAATCATCTTCCGGCACGCCAATACCGTACGGCTCATTACTGATGAAGTCCCCGACCAGCTCCCACTCTCCAGGTTCTTGAGCGGCATAACCCAGTAAAATGGTGCTGTCTGTACTCCAACCGGCCACCCGTCCCTGCTTTAAGGCCTGGAAGCACTCTGATTCTTTCTGGTAGGAGATCACATTGTCTTTATAGTCCGGATCGCCAAGCTCCTTGAGCAGGTTTCGGATATTAACCTCTGATGTCGTGCCCTGCATGGTGGCAATTTTTTTGCCTACAAAATCTTCATGATCCGAATATTCTCCTTTTTTGGCCAGTATCTTCTGGCCGTCAAAGAAATAGGTAATGGAAAAATCAATGGCCTTGTCCCGTTCTCTGGTGTGGGTCATATTGGCCACTGACATATCGATCCGGCCCTGCTGGACAAAGGCGATCCTGGTCTTGTTGGTCACCGGCACTCTTTCCATCTCTACACCCAGCCGGTCTGCCACCTCGGTGGCGATGTCCACGTCAAAGCCCACCCACTCATCGTCTTCATTGTAAAACGCCCCGGGGATGGAATCGGTCATAATGCCCACCTTGACCGTCTCCTCCTCCATGACCTGGTCATACACCTCGCCGGACCAGGCGGCCTGCCCTGCAAACATGACAAGAACCACAGACAGTACAAGTGCTCTTAACCAGCGCATAGCGTTTTCCTCCTGTAAATGGTTGAAAAATATGCCAGCACATACCGCATATTCCTAATGGGAGAGAATCTTGCTTAAAAACAGCTGCGCTCTATCCGTCTGCGGATTATGAAAGAATTCGCTCGGGGTGTTCTCTTCTATCAATTGCCCCTCGTCCATGAAGATAACCCGGTCAGCCACCTCCCGGGCAAAGCCCATTTCATGGGACACGACCACCATGGTCATACCTTCCAGGGCCAGGGCCTTCATCACATCCAGGACCTCGGTGATCATTTCCGGATCCAGGGCCGAGGTCGGTTCATCAAAGAGCATGATTTTGGGGCGCATGGCCAGGCCCCGGGCAATAGCCACTCTTTGCTGCTGGCCGCCGGAGAGCTGCTCAGGATATTTGTGGGCCTTGTCCGGAATGTTGACCTTTTGCAACAGTTCCATACCTGCCTTGTTGGCTTCTTCCAGGGACTGCTTTCTGACCAGGCGGGGGGCGAGAGTCACGTTCTCCAAAACAGTCATATGCGGATAGAGATTAAACTGCTGAAAGACAAAGCCGATCTCGGCCCGGAGCCTGGTCAGATTGAGTCTGTGGGATCGTAAATCCTGGCCGTCGACAATGATTTGGCCTTCCTGGACCGGCTCCAGCTTATTGATGCACCGGATCAAGGTCGATTTTCCCGAGCCGCTCGGACCGCAGACCACCACCACTTCTCCGGGCTGAATGATCAAATTAATATCATTTAAGACATGGAGGTTATGGAACCATTTGTGAACATTTCGAAATTCTATCAAGCTCCTTCTCCCTGGGCCTGATTATGCAAAATTCGCGGCAAGATAATTTTGAGGCAGAATCCTTGTGCCTATAGCAGGGGACGGCCATGGGGTCAATATTCTGATTCTCAGATGCCAGGGTTTCTTGGCCCTGACTTTTATGTTGGAAATTGCAAACAGTGTATTGACATGCGGACATTTTTTGAGTAATTATAATAGCATATCTGTTGGATAAGTAATTGATCTACCAGGAGAATTGCTCGATGCGCCGTGCTGGATGGAGACCCTGGGCCCTTCTTTCCCCTGCTTTGACTGCCGTTTTTTTCTTTCTGGTCGTTCCT
The DNA here is from genome assembly GCA_046538645.1 of Desulfovermiculus sp. GTDB lineage: Bacteria > Desulfobacterota > Desulfovibrionia > Desulfovibrionales > Desulfothermaceae > Desulfovermiculus. The sequence continues at coordinate 2,939 of JBKHIL010000072.1, read as the reverse complement.
ACCTGCTTTGTCATCGTCTACAGCTTCTGGCTCCGGGCACCCACAGGGATGGATACTCCTGCTTTTCAGTTCGGCAATTACGCCAAGTTCTTTGCCGATTTTTTTTACCCCTCCCTTCTCCTGCGGACTATACGCGTAGCCCTGGAAGCTGTTTTTCTGACCCTGATTATGGGCTATATCCCGGCCTACTTTTTTTCCCATACCAAAAGCAGGCATAAGAATATGCTCATTATCCTCCTCCTTCTGCCATTCTGGGTCAGCTTCATCATCAGGGCCATGAGCTGGATCAATATCCTGGGAGATACGGGTCTGATCAATCACCTGCTCATGCAGGCCCACATCATATCCGACCCCCTGCCCATGCTCTACAACGAGGCTTCAGTGCTCATGGGCCTGGTCCAGTTCCTCCTCCCGTTTATGATCTTAAACATTTATGTCAGTCTGGAAGGCATTGACAAGAACCTGGTCCCGGCAGCCAAAAGCCTGGGATGTACGGACTGGCAGGCCTTTAAGGAAGTCACTCTTCCCCTGAGTCTGCCTGGGGTCAGTGCCGGCAGCCTCTTGGTCTTTGTCCTGGCCGCAGGTACCTATCTCCCGCCCATGATCCTCGGCGGACCCCAGAATGAAATGATGGCCAATCTGGTTTTCAAACGGGTCATCGGCACGCTGGACTGGCCATTTGGCTCAGCCATCAGTGTCATCCTCCTGCTGCTGATAGGGCTCATTGTCTACGCCTACAATCGCTATCTGGGTATCAGCCAAATCTTTAAGAGTCTGTCCTGAGGTGTCCATGCGCAAGCCATCCGGTTGGTCCCTGATCAAGCTCTATACCGTATTGGTCTATTTCTGGATGTTTGCTCCCATTGTGGTAGTCATCATTTTATCTTTTAATCCCAAGCAATTCGGGACCTTTCCCATGCAAGGCTTCAGCCTGAAATGGTACGCAGAACTCTTTTCCAATGCCTCCATCATCCAGGCCTTTAAGGTATCATTGCTGTTGGGCTCTTTGACTGCCATCCTGACCACCGCTATCGGCATCCCGGCCGCAATGGCCTTTATCCGCTATGATTTCCCGGGTAAAAATACCTTGAATACCCTGCTCTTAAGCCCAATCATGATCCCGGAAGTTGTACTCGGTGTTGCCCTGCTTCTCTTTCTGCGCTGGCTGCAGCAGCCCAAGAGCTTTCTGCTTCTACTTATTGGTCACTGCGTACTGACCCTTCCCTACGTCCTCTTGGTAGTTCAGGCCCGCCTGGTGGGCATTAAAAAGAGTTATGAAGAGGCCTCTCAGACCCTGGGAGCCAACCCCCTGCACACTTTCCGGGAAGTTACCTTCCCTTTGCTCACTCCAGCCATTTTAGCCGGTATGCTCTTTTCCTTTTCCATTTCCTTTGACGACGTCACCGCCACCTTGTTTTGGGCCACAGCCGAGAACCAAACAGTACCGGTAAAGATATTTGCCATGCTTCGGAACAACATCAGTCCGGAGATAAACGCTCTGGGCACGATCATGATCCTGCTCACGGTGTCCATTCCTCTTTTGGCTGGATACTTAAGCAGACGGTGGGCCAGCGGGAAATAGCTGCTTCAGAAGTGTAAAGATGCAAGTGCAAAAACTGTTTTTGCACTCGCCAGATTATCAGACATCAGACGTCAACCCCGCCGCTGACGGCGGCCGTCAATTTGATCCAAGGTGAACAAGAGGAGTTGCAGGAGCAGCCCTTTCAGAACATGAATTGCCTACAATATGTGATGGTTAAAATACTCAACCCGGGAGGAGCGCATGACGACCTATTGGCAAGAACAAATCGATGCGGCCAGGGAAGACTACAAAAGTGGCAACTGCAGCCGACGGGATTTTTTAAAGGTTGTAACCATTGCCGGAGCTGCAGTTGGCCTGATGGGCGGACCCTTCACCTGGGCCAGACGGGCCATGGCTGCCGATTCCATCCGCTTTGACAGTTGGGGAGGGACTACATCAGATGCCTTTCGCAAGCATGCCTTTGAACCCTTTGAGAAGAAAACCGGGATCGAGGTTCGTGAAGGTGAATTTGGAGATATGGACACCTATCTGACCCGGGTCAAGGCCTCTTATCCCCCGGGAGGGGAGTTCAACCTGGCCCATTTGAGCGCTGTGTTTGATTACGCCCGCTATGTTGGCCTGGGCTTTGATTCGGTTATTGAAGAGTCCAAAATCCCGAATCTGAAAAACGTGATGACAGCCATGATCGACCCCCTGCGCGAGATCACCGACGGCAAGCTTTCTGCCGTGCCCTACGACCTGGGACAGACCGGTATTGCCTATAATATAGACAAAATCTCCAAGGACCAGGCCGAGAAACTAGGGGCAGGCCTGCTCTGGGACAAGGACCTGGACGGCAAGCTGGGCAGCTGGACCGACTGGCGGACCAACATCTGGTACGCAGCCTTGAAAACAGGGCAAAGCCCAAATAATATTCAGGACATGAATGCAGTCTGGGACGCCCTGCGTCAGCAACAGAAAATGATGAAGAAATACTGGAGTTCGGGCGCAGAACTGATGAGCCTTCTGGCCAATGAGGAAATCTACGCCACCGTAGCCTGGTCCGGACGGGTAGCCAACCTGCAGGAAGAAGGACACCCGATTGGGTATCTGGCTCCTGAAGACACCTACTCCTGGATGGAGTTTATTTTTGTGCTCAAGGGCACAGACATGGATACCGCCTGCAAGCTCTTAAACGTGATGCTGGAACCAGAAGCGGCAATTGCAGTGGCCGAAGCCCAAAAATATCCGCCCAGCCTGGATCCGACCAAGGTGGACATGCCCGAGTCGGTGCAAGAGCTGCCGGCTTTTGATCCAACCGGGGAACTCAAGGGCTATTTGTTCGCCAATCCTGAATACTGGAACGACCACCAGGTCGAATGGGCTGAAAAGTGGGACCGGGTCATGTCCGGGGCCT
>JBKHIL010000381.1:0-2585 GCA_046538645.1 Desulfovermiculus sp. | reverse complement strand
TGGATATCGGGTCGGACCTTCCTTGGGCTGACGATTAAAACCGCAGAACAGCTCCGGCAGCCTGCTTAAGTCCATAAAAATGCTGGTATCGAAAAGCCCGCTAAGGATCTGGACAGCCTCCTTTTTGAAACCGTACATTGCCAGGCCACTGGCGATGAGGGCATTATCGTGGGGCCAGACCGAACCGTTGTGGTATGACATGGGGTTGTAGCGGGCTTCGCTGGAAGCGAGTGTGCGTACTCCCCAACCCGAAAAGAAGGACTGATTCATAAGCTGGATAGCTATGTTCTGGGCATGTTTCTTATCTGCAATGCCGGTATAAAGGCAGTGTCCCGAATTTGAACTCCTGATTCGGCATTGTTTTTTGTTCCCGTCCAGAGCCAGGACATACATTCCGATGTCCTGGCACCAGAATCGCTTGTGAAATCTTTTCCGAAGCTCGGCTGCCTGACTTTTCAGGTCAGAAGCCATGTTCTGACGGCCTAAGGCCTCGGCGATGTAAGCTGCCTGGAGCTTGGCCTGGTACACATAGCCCTGGACCTCGCACAGGGCTATTGGCGGAGGTGCATTTGTCCCGTCGGCGTGAAAGACGGAATCATCTGAATCTTTCCAGCCTTGGTTGCTGAGCCCGGTCTCGCATTTTCGGGCATACTCAACAAAACCATCGCCGTCCAGGTCTCCGCAGTTATCGATCCATTCGAGGGCTGATTGGACAGTGGGCCACAGACTGTGAACATACTCCAGGTCCCCTGTCCGCTGCAGGTAAGAGCCGGCCAGAATGATGTACAACGGTGTGGCATCGATGCTTCCATAATAGAGCTTGAAAGGGATCTCCCCTGTATTGGCCATTTCACCCTGGCGTTTTTCATGCATGATCTTGCCAGGTTCTGCATCCCGTGCAGGGTCAAAACAGTCGGCCTGGTGGTGGGCCAGGAAACCGAGAACTCCCCGGGCAATATCAGGCAGTACCCAAAGCATCTGCAGGGCGGTGATGATTCCGTCCCGGCCAAAAGGTGCACTGAACCAGGGGACTCCAGCATAAGGAAAGAGCCCATATGGGGTGTTCGAAATGAGCATCAATAGATCGGCCCAAGAGGCATTAAGCCAGTCATTAAACTGCTCATTCGAGGTTTCGATAATGCAGCGTTTTTTGCTGATCTCTGAAGTCTGCTCTTTAAGACGCCTTAAGGCGGCATGGCTGTGCACGCAGCCAGCTGTCCTGTCACTTAAGGAAAAGGCAATGCACAGGCAGAGCTCGGTAGTTTGGTGCGGCTTTAGCTCGAGGAGGTAGTCGGTCCGTTCCCCAGCTATGTGGGGCTGAGGATGAAATGTAACAGTGGTTTGCCGCATAACGGAGTCAAGTCCGGTATAGCAAAAGACCAAGTTGTCTTCCTCAAGCCGGGCTTTTTCAAAAGTTCCGTGATGTATGCGGCTCGTTCCGCGAATCTCAAAAATGTCGGCAAAATCTGCCCCAAAATGGAAATTAAGCGGCAGATGCACAGCACAGGGCAAGTAACTGCTGACAGCGATACGTTCATAATAGCAGCCATCCCAGATAAAAGAGGAGCGCTGGATATGAACAGTGTCCTGGGGAATAAATGTGCCATCTGGACAGGTCATGGACGGATTGGTTAGATCAACCGCCAGAAGGTCGTTGTCTTCCCGGACCCTCGAGCTTAAAAGCAAGGGAACAAGCCCTTGAAGTTCAAGGACAAGCTTTGAAACAAAACGCGTGCCGCAGTGAAATATTCCATGTTTTTCAATGCCCAAGGGGTTGATGTTGCCCCTGGAGTCTAGGACTGCAAACGTATCCCCCTGCTTTAGAACATGCCTCCGCTCGTCCAAAGGGGAGGCATCTGCCTTGATGTAGTAAGTGTTTTGAAAAAGGATGACATCTTCCATGGGATTCAGGCCGCTTGTTGCTTGAGCCAGTCCTTGACTTTGAGCAGTGACTCATACGTCTTGAGATAATCACCAGCCATTCGCTCGGAGGTAAACCGTTCCTCAAAGACCTGGCGGCAGCGTTGGCGGCTTAGGCTGGGAACATTTTCCACCGCCCGAACAGCCTCATCAACGTCTGAGACAATGAACCCGGTCACTCCCTGCTCCATAACCTCTGGAACAGAGCCGTGCCTTCGGGCTATAATCGGAGTTCCGCAGGCCATGGCCTCAATCATGACCAGTCCGAAAGGCTCAGGCCAGTCAATCGGAAACAGCAGGGCATAAGCATGGCCCAGAAACTCGTTCTTGTCCGCCTCACCGATCTCTCCTACATACTCAATCAAGGGGTCCCGGAGAAGGGGGTGGACCACCTGCTGAAAGTAGTCCTTATCCATTTTATCCACTTTAGCGGCAATCTTCAAAGGCATTTGCACCCGGCGGGCGATTTCAATAGCCGTGTCCACTCTTTTTTCCGGTGAAATCCGGCCGAGAAAGGCTAAATAGTCCCCTGGACGGTCGCGATACTGATACCGATTTTTGGGAAGACCATGATACACAGTATTGATCCAATTTATGTGCCGCAGTGGTTCGCGCTGAGACTGGGAGATGGAGACCACCGGCATGTCGCGAAACTCGCTGTAAAG
>JBKHIL010000380.1:0-2596 GCA_046538645.1 Desulfovermiculus sp. | reverse complement strand
CAAAGAAAGTTCCGAGGGATCAAGACCGTACAGTCGGGCCGAGTTTCCTCCGAAAATTGCCTGCTTCACCTCCCCGTCCGCCGGACCAAGCGGGGTGAATCCAAACTGCTTCTGCATCCATTGCGGTATTTCGATGCGGCGGAAGGTTTCGATCTGCCACTGCGGAGAGCCGAACCAGACCGAATCCGTGCCCCAGCAGACGTGGTCCGATCCCATGCCTTGGATGAGTGTCCCCAGGATACCGGCGCACAGCTCCGGAACCCTGGAGCAGGTAGTGGCAAAAACCGCTCCCAGCTCAGCATAGACATTATCTACTTCAAATTTTTCTGGAATCTCGGCCAGGTCCGTCACCCAGTCGATCCGCCCGTTCTTTTTGAACCTCTGCACATCCTCAGTTGTGGGGATAACCTTTTCTATGGCCGAATGATAGATGATGAAGTTGAGCTCCGGCCAATCCCTGGCCGCCCGGCCCACATCATCCACTGCAGCGTGGCGCACCTTGTCCTGAGACATCCATTGCGCATAGCCGGTGGGCAGAAGGCCCTTATGAATGCATACATTGGTTATCTGAGCCTTCTGCAGCTTTTCATAGACCGGGTAGGCAAGCTTTTCATCATCCAGCCGCCAGGGATACTTGGATGTCCCGCCTGGATCACCCAGGGTATAGCCCTTGACTGCGTCTGGATTGAGTTCCAGGGCCTTGTCCAGTTCCTCCTCCCATCCGGGCAGACCGGGGGTGATCAGGGCATGGGCCAGGAGTGAACGTTTTCCAGTCCTGACATTGACCCGGTCTCTGGTGTTTAGGGCCTGTTCATTGCTCAAAAACCAGGCCTTTTTATCATCATTGGGCGCATTGCTGAGCACTGCCATGGAGGTCTGGCTCTGCTCAAAGATCTCCTTGAAAAAGCTTTCAAACTGTAAGTCCCGGAGGGCATGATCCCTTTCCCCCTGATCCGGATTCCAGCGATCGGCCGCCCTGCGCAGGGAGAGCAGGCCTTCGGGCGAGGGGTAATCTTCGTGCACATAGTGCACCTGCACATCGAAAATGAACTGATGGGCATAGCGGGTCAGCTGTTCATCGGCTGCGGCTGATTCTGCTGCCTCTACCGGATCTACCGTAAAATAGTGGCCGAACACAGAGTTCAGGGCCAGAAAAGAAGCAGCCAGGCCCATCTGGGTTTTCAAAAACTCCCGGCGGCTCATCCCCTGTCGGCGGCTGAAATGCTCGGCCAGATCATGGAGCTCCCGGACCACGGCCGGGGGTCCCCATTTGCCTGAGTCAATCATTGAGCGCTCTTCCGGGCTCAGGGGAGCGCATTTGTACTTACCCATGACTGTGCCTCCTTACTTGAGCCTTCCTGAGCAGGAGCAGCCCAGGCGCAAATTATGCTCGAAGCGAGCGGGAACTCATGTTCCGAGCTGCTCAAGTGCAGCAGCGAAGCGTGCATAAAGTTAAGTACTTTTTGCCCTCATGAGTTAATATATAAGCCATGATACTTTCTTCCTGATAAGTTCCCAAGGTGAAAAAACAGTGATTTCCCGGGGAGATCTGGACTGGATTTACACCGGCTCTCAATGAATGATCTCCTCCCTGCCTTTGTGTTCGGGTTGCGAAGAGACCTGGCCATGATTAGATGAATCAAAATGGATGAACATACAATAAGCGAGAAAAATATGTTTCAATTTGATAATACCTACGCGCGGCTTCCAGACGCATTTTATGCCCGGGTGGACCCGGCCCGGGTCCCGGAACCCAAGCTCATCAAATGGAATAGCGAGTTGGCCGGACAATTAGGGGCACAGGACGATAACTATTCAGACCCGCAGCTGGCCGAGATTTTCAGCGGCCAGCACCTGCTTCCGGGTTCCGAGCCCATCGCCATGGCCTATGCCGGACATCAATTCGGTAACTTTGTACCCAGGCTCGGGGATGGTCGGGCCCTTCTGCTGGGAGAAGTGCTGGATCCTTCCGGACGCCGGTTTGATATTCAGCTCAAAGGGTCCGGCAAGACCCCCTTTTCCCGCCGCGGCGATGGAAAAGCGCCTCTAGGTCCGGTCTTGCGGGAATACATCGTCAGTGAAGCCCTGCATCATCTGGGCATGCCCACCACCAGGTCCCTGGCTGCGGTCAAGACCGGGGAACCTGTGTACAGGGAAAAAGCCCTCCCGGGAGCGATCTTGACCCGGGTGGCCTCAAGCCATATCCGGGTCGGCACCTTTGAGTACTTTGCCTCCAGGCAGGATCTGGACAGTCTCAGACGGCTCACCGAGTACTCAATTCAGAGGCATTATCCTGAGGTTCAAAACGAGTCTCAGGCTTACCTCTACTTTTTCCGCAAAGTGGGCCAGGCCCAGGTTGAGCTGGTGACCGGCTGGATGGCCCTGGGCTTTATTCACGGGGTGATGAACACCGACAACATGTCCATAGCCGGGGAGTCGATCGATTTCGGGCCCTGCGCCTTCATGGACCAATTCCGTTTTGATCAGGTCTTCAGCTCCATTGACCAATTCGGCCGCTATTCATATTCCAACCAGGCCAAAATCACGCTCTGGAACCTGTCCAGGCTCGGCAGCTGTCTGCTTCTTTTAAACCAGG
>JBKHIL010000071.1:0-7608 GCA_046538645.1 Desulfovermiculus sp. | reverse complement strand
TGCCGGGGTGGCGGAATTGGTAGACGCACGGGACTCAAAATCCCGCGCTCCTCGGAGCGTGAGGGTTCGACTCCCTCCCCCGGCATTTTACTCGCAAAGGGTTAAGCAAGGCGTATATGTCTTCGTTTAACCCTTTTTTTTACTTCTCTATTCCTTACAGAAGGACAGCTGACAAGCTTTTCACGGGTTTTGCTTTGCGCATACACGCCTTCAGCGTCCAGGCCAGCTCCTTGCTGATCTTTGCACTTCCCATCACCTGATCTTATACTTGGCCAGACACCCGCTTAATCCACCGTTGGCAAGATTCTTGGTCCAGGCCGGGGACAAGGGGATATGCCGGTGCAGTTCCTTGCCGCCCAGGTACACATAGGCTGTGGACCGGGAACAGCGCTGGCGCAAAAAACGGCCCAAGCCCTCCAGAAGCCCGGCCACCTGCTTTTCATCCTGCAAGCGTTGGCCGTAGGGGGGATTGCAGACGATAATCCCCCCTTGCAGGCCCGGCGAGTCTTCAAACCTTGCCCTTTCCAGCGAAATCCGCTCCCCGCCCGGCAGGCGGCGGCAATTGATCCGTGCGGCCGAAATCGCCTGCTGATCCTGGTCACTGCCGCTGATCACCCCCCGGGAGAGGGTCTGGATTTGATCCTCGCATTCCTGCCGGATATTGGCCCACACGTGCGGATCAAAATCTGGCATATGCTCAAACCCGAAATGGGATCGCAGGAATGCGGGAGGCATATTGGTCCTGTGGATCAAGGCCTCGCAGAGCAACGTGCCGGAGCCGCACATGGGATCAAACAACGGAGTCTGCCCCTCCCATCCGGTATAGGTGATGATTGCAGCGGCCAGGGTCTCCTGCATGGGGGCAGGGACCGATACTTGGCGATAACCGCGTCGGTGCAGGGAACCGCCACAGGCATCGAGGCTGATGGTGGCCTTGTCATTCTCTATATGCAGATGAATCCACACATCCGGAGATTGGGAATCAACATCCGGTCTGCTGCCGGTGAGGGCCCTAAACTGATCGACAATGGCATCCTTGAGCTTCAAAGCTGCATAGCGGGAATGGCGAATGCAGCTGTGACTGACATTGGAAAACACGGCAAAGCTCTGCTCCGGATTGATGATCTCCGGCCAGGCGATCTTGCCCGCGGTCTTGTACAGATAGCGGTCGCTGTGGCAGTCAAAACGGATGAGAGGAATGAGGATCCTGGAAATGATTCGGGCCTTGTAGGTTATCCGGTACAGTGATGCATGGTCCGCTCCAAAAGACATGCTCCGATACCCGGGGCGAACATCTCTTCCTCCGCATGTTTCGATCTCCCGCTGGCCCAGGCCCTCCAGCCCGCCAGCTACCTGAGCTATAAAGCGGCTGTTCTTCTGGTATCTGTACATAACGTGGGTTTGCAGAACTTATCGCCTCCCCTTTCAGCCCCACAGCCAGTACTGGGCAAGACCAGCCGCGGCTGCGGCCACAATCCCCAGCACTGAGGCCCCCAGAGCCGAGGCCTTGGCCCGCAGGGGATTGGCACTGCGCAAAAAGATGATGAGCAACAGCCCATAGAGAACAAATCCTCCCAGAGCAACCCCTAAAGATATCATCTCCTTTGGGCGCAACAACCACACAGCCCGGCCCTCAGCGTACACCACCCAGGCCAGAAAGAATGCCTGGCCCAGAAGCAGGGCCGCCCATTTGGCGGCCTGGGGCAGGGCAAAGCGATAATAATCCCGGCCGTAGTCTTCAACATTGCGCCGAGACAGAAGATAAGCCAGACCCAGAGTCCCGGCTCCTCCCAGCCCCACAACCAGTGCCTGCCCGGCCAGCAGGGCCCAGGTTGAAGAAAATTGCACCTGCCACATGGTCTGTATTGAGGGCACCTGGGCCTTGGCATCAAGCGTATAGAGACCCTGAAAATATTGATTCAGTCCCAGGTACAGACCGGCCCACAGACCGAGCCAGGCAATAAGCAGCACAACAGACTGCACCCCTTTTCGCCTTTTCAGGGGCTTCCAGGTCTTGGTGGCCAAAAGAGAAAAAATAAGTCCCAGGCCCAGCCCTCCCAAGGGCCAGGCGGTCACCAGCCAGGGCACATCGCGGGCAAGCTGCCAGGGATCAAACCTGTACTGCAGGTATCCCCAGCCACCGGCCCCAAGGGCGCAAAAGACCGCCCCCAAAAACGCGAGCATGCTCAAGCCCAGCATCTGCTGAGCGAACTTGTCCAGAAAAGGTGTTCGCCGCAGCCAGCTCCGTGCCTGGCTTATCCAGGCCACCAGAGCTGCTCCGGCCTGGATGGCCAGTCCCATCCCGGATAAGGCAATACACAGCATAATACCTGGCACATAATATGAACTCATCATTGACTCCAGATTGAAAAAAAACTCCTCATGCCGTATGATCGCAACCCATGTCCCATGCACAACCCTCGCCCCGAGCGCAGGAATACTGGGCCTGTTTGGCCTTGCGTCATGCAGACCGCCTGGGTCCCAAGACTGCTCAGAAGCTGATCAAGGCCTACGGTTCGGCCCGGGAAGCCGTAAATATGGTCAAAGACTGGTCCAGGGACCAGTATGTGCGCCCCTCAGTAGCAGATATTTTCCAGCAGGAAAAGTGGCGGCAGCCCGCCCTGAAGGAATGGGAAACCATGCTCCGCCGCCAGGACCGTGTTGTGCTCTACACTGACCCGGATTACCCGGAGAGCCTGAGGCAAATCCCGGATCCGCCGATCTTTTTATACCTGACCGGAGACAGAGACCTGCTGCGCATCCCGTGCATAGCCATTGTCGGATCCAGGATGTGCAGCTCCTACGGACAGGGCATGGCCCGCACCCTGGCCTCCGAACTCTCTCAGGCCGGAATTGCCGTAGTCTCTGGCTTTGCCCTGGGTATCGACCGTCAAGCCCATATGGGAGGGCTGGGCAACCCGGGCCGGTCCATAGCAGTCCTCGGCACCGGACTGGACCTCATCTATCCCCCCCAAAACAAGGATCTGTGGACACAGCTTACACAGTACGGCTTGGTGCTCACAGAATTCGCCCCAGGCAGTGAACCGGATGCCCATAATTTTCCCAAGCGAAACAGAATAATCAGCGGAATGAGTATGGGCGTGGTCGTCGTCGAGGCGGCCCGGAAGAGCGGCAGCCTGATCACAGCTCGTCTGGCCCTGGAGTACAATCGGGAGGTCTTTGCCGTCCCAGGCCAGGTGACGGCCCCCTCTTTTGCCGGATGCCTGGAGCTGCTCAGACAAGGAGCGGTGCTCACCCGCTCGGCCCAGGATATATTGGAAGAGCTTGCTCCTCAATTATCTGATAAAAAGCCCAAAATACAAGGACATCAGGCCCAGCCAGCCGAACAATCTCAATCCCCCGGGATTGAGCACTTAGCTCCGGAGGAACAGGCCCTGACCAAGCTCCTCTGCCATGATTCCCTGGTGCACATCAACACCTTGACCCAGCAGTTGGGCTGGGAGAGCCATAAGGTAAGTCAAACCCTGCTCATGCTGGAACTCAAGGGCGTGGTCAGGCAGCAAAACGGGATGTACTATGCATTGGCCTGAAATCTTATGCTCTGCGGATTTCTCGCACAATTCATGTTCTGCAAACACATTGCTTCATAGGGAGATGCGATGATCATCGATCATGAATTCAAAGATATCCCCCAACCAGCCCGGGGCTACCTGATCTCCCTCCAGAATCAAAAGGGACTGGCCGTTTCCACCCTGCAGGCTTATGCAGGCGATATCCGACGTTTTGCCGATTTTTTGGCCTCGCGCCACATATCGCTGGCCCATCCGGAAAAAATCGATCGCTCCCTGCTCCAGGCCTTTATTGCCGACCTGCACCGGACCAATACGGCCAAAAGCAGTGTGGCCCGCAAGTTGTCCAGCCTGCGGGGATTATTTCATTACTTGCGCAAGCAGAGTTTTATCACCTCTGACCCCAGTGCCGGCCTGAAAAATCCCAAACAGCCCAAATCGCATCCCAGATGTTTGAATGTGGATCAGGTCTTTGCCTTTTTGGATCAGGCAGCGGGCAATAATCCCCAGGCCCTGCGTGATATCGCCCTGGCCGAACTCTTGTATGGCTCAGGTCTGCGCATCAGCGAGGCCCTGGCTTTGGACATGGACCATGTGGATCTGGGACAAAACATGGTACAGGTCATGGGCAAGGGCAATAAAGAACGTCTGGTCCCTTTGACCGCCAAGGCCAGAGAACGCCTTTTGCGTTATCTGGACCACCGCTTTGCCTTTCCAGCCCCGATCCAGGAGCCAGCCTTTTTTCTTGGCCGCAGAGGGAAGCGCTTACAGCGCCGGCAGGCGAATCGGGTCCTGGACCGCCTGGCATCCTTGTCCGGCCTGCCCCAGTCCATTTCGCCCCACGTCCTGCGTCACAGCTTTGCCACCCATCTTTTGGAGTCCGGGGCTGACCTGCGCTCAGTTCAGGAACTCCTGGGCCATGCTTCCTTGTCCACCACTCAGCGCTATACCCATTTAAGCCTCGGACACCTGGCCCAAATCTACGACCAGACCCATCCCCGGGCCAAAAAATAGCCCTGAAACCTCATCGTACTGACCTGACGGCAATGTATCAGATGAAGCATTGCCGCCCGGATGGGATCAGACATAAATGACCGGTTCATAGCCTTCCAGTTTTTTTTGCATCTCTTCTCCGCCCAGATGAGCGGCCAAAAAAAAGGGTGACAAAGGCTCAAGATGGAGCTCAAAGCTCTTGGTGAACAGATCTTCAAATAAAGTCCGGGCTGTATTCTGGGTAGATCCCAGTAAGATACGGTTGGTCTGCATGTTCCAGACCACATCGAAAACCGCCGGAACCGGCAGGGTCTTCCGCAGAAGCCACAACTTGACATTTTCCTTGAGCTCCCGCTTGGTCTCCCGGCCGACAAATTTTTTCCCTTGTTCTTTGGCCTTGGCAGTGGCTTCTTGCAGGCCTATCTGGTAATATTTTTTAAATACCGCGGCCGGGATGCGCCTGGTGTCCAGGCGCAGGGCAAAGGCCACATACTCGCCCTTAAAAGGCGTTCCCGAACTCCAGGCACTGTCCAGCATATCTTCAATGCTGACCCAACCCCAGGAATATTCATCTGCAGTATCATCAATCTCTTGAAAGCTGTTCTGAGCCAGCCGGTCCTGGATCTGCAGCCATAATTCCTTGCTTACTTCTTCCAACACCCGGTACCGGGTAAAACTCCCGCTGGCTGACATGATGCCCATGCCACCTCCTTTGGCTGAAGATTGACCTCATCCCCTGATCAAGGCAATCTGTACTCTCACATAAAAAATAAAGCAGGAACTGCGCCATGACTCCAGGATATATGCATTTAAGCGCTGAGCAGCTCCAGTCCAAGGCTTCCCAGGCCGTCAGACTTCTGGCCGAGTGCACTCTATGTCCCAGGCAGTGTCGAGTCAACAGACTGGAAGAACAACTCGGCTTTTGCCAGACCGGCCGCGAGGCAGTTGTGGCCTCGGCCCATCTGCATTTTGGAGAGGAAGCCCCCCTGGTGGGCAGGCAGGGTTCCGGGACCATCTTTTTTGCCGGATGCAATCTGGGCTGTGTTTTTTGCCAGAACTATGATATAAGCCATGACACAGGCAGCGGCCGGAAGGTCCGGGCCGAAGAGCTGTCTGATATCATGCTCGACCTGCAAAGCAAGGGGGCTCAAAACATCAACCTGGTCACCCCTTCCCATGTTGTGCCTCAGATCCTGGAAGCCCTGGCCATAGCCGGGCCGCGAGGTCTTCACCTCCCTCTGGTCTACAACTCTTCTGGCTATGACCAGGTCCAGACCCTGCGCTTACTGCAGGGGATTGTGGACCTGTACATGCCGGATGCCAAGTTCTTTGATCCCGGTCCGGCCAGAATCTACTGCCAGGCTGAAGACTATCCACAGCGAGCCCGGGAAGCGATTCTGGAGATGCACCGTCAGGTGGGAGACCTGGAACTGGATCAGGAGAACAGAGCTGTTCGCGGTCTCCTGGTGCGGCATTTGCTCATGCCTGACGATCTGGCTGGATCTAAGAGCTGGTTTCGCTTTCTGGTCCGGGAAATTTCCCCCGATACGTATGTAAATATCATGGATCAATACCGGCCCTGCGGTCAGGCCGGGGACTATCCTGAACTCTGCACCCCCTTGCCGCAGCAGGCCAGAGACAAAGCTGTCGCCCAGGCCAGGGCCGAGGGCCTGACCCGATTTGACCCCGGGCCGCAGATCCGGCTTAGGGACCTGCTCAGGTTCATGCAGGTCTAAACTGCATTTTTCATAACGTTTTCCCATGGTAAACGAATCTTATGCCTGGAAAGCGTTTTTTTTGCACATTACAACCCCAAAAAATTACCTTATGCCAAACATATCAAAAAAGTTGTACATCGTTATGACCGGGCTTCCGGCCCGGGGAAAATCAACCATCGCCGCCAGGATTAAGGAAAGCTTTCTGGCCAGCGACATCTTAACTGCGATCTTTAATAACGGTGATCTGCGGCGTCAGCTCATAGACCGCGACACAGCCGGGGCCGACTTTTACAATCCCAACAATGAACAGGGAACAGCCCTCCGGGAGAATATCGCGGTCACCAACATCAAGAATGCCCGGCAGTTTATCCATCAGGGAGGACAAGTGGCCATCCTGGATGCCACTAATGTGAGCCGCAAACGACGAGAGCTCATCATTTCCATGCTCACAGACCATCCGATTCTGTTCATTGAAACTATCAACAAAGACCCAGAGATCTTAGAGGCCAATATCAACCGCAAGGCCCGGCTGCCCGAATTTTCACACCTTGAGCATCAAGAGGCAGTGGCCAGCTTTAAAGATCGCATCAAGTACTACGAACATATCGCCAGCCCCTTTCAGGATGAGGCCAACTATATTCAGGTGGACTCTTTGCACAACAAAATCATTAAGTTCTGGCTCAGGGATCATCTGCCCCACTTTGAGCAACTGCGTGATCTCTTGGTAACCGATTATGTCAAGAACCTGTTTCTGGTCCGGCATGGGCAAAGCACAGACAATCTTGTAGAACGTATCGGCGGAGATGCCCCACTCACAGACAAAGGCCATGCTCAGGCCGTTTTATTGGGGGATCTGTTCAGCACCATCCCTCTGCCATACATTTTCTGCAGCCAAAAAAAAAGGACCAGACAAACAGCCCAACCCATCTGTGACAACCAAAGCTGTGGATGCACCCTGATTCCGCTGGAGGAATTCAACGAGATCGATGCCGGGGTGTGTGAAGAGATGACCTATGAGGAAATCAAAACCCAGATGCCTCATGTATACTATGAACGTCTCATGGATAAGTATCACTATATTTATCCCCAGGGGGAGGGGTATGTGAGCATGCGGACCAGGATCGACAGGGGGGTGAAAAAGGCCCTGTTTCTCAGCGGAAATGCGGACAATATCGTCATTGTTGGCCACAGGGCCGTGAACCGGATGATCCTGGCCCACTTCCTCTATCGCCGCATTGAAGATGTGCCCTATATCTACGTCCCGCAGAACCAATACTACCACATCATATCCATGCAGCAGAAAAAGCTCTTTGAGCTGAAGAAAATCAACTAAAATGAAGAGCTGAGTCCTGCAGGACTCAGCTCTT
>JBKHIL010000070.1:0-7616 GCA_046538645.1 Desulfovermiculus sp. | reverse complement strand
TCCTGGTCCATCATGTGCACGGCGCAGGCGATACAGGGATCAAAGGAGTGCACTGTGCGCAGGACCTCCAGAGGTTTTTCCGGGTCTGCGATGGGGTTTCCAATCAAGGAAGCCTCATACGGTCCGAGCTCATCGTTTTTGCCCCGGGGGCCGGCGTTCCAGGTGGACGGGACCACGCACTGGTAATTGTCTATCTTGCCGTCCCTGATGACCACCCAGTGGGAGAGCATTCCGCGCGGGGCCTCATGAAAGCCGAATCCCCGCACCTCGCCCTTGGGAAACTGGGGCTGGTTGCAGATCTCCGTATCTCCTTTGCCAATGTTGTCCACCAGGGCCTGCCAGTTTGTATTTAAGGTGTCGGTGAGCACTGCTGCCCGCACTGCCCGTGCGGCGTGGCGGCCGATGGTGGAATGCAGGGCCTTGACCGGTATTTCGGTCCCGGCCAGGAAGCCGGCTGTCTTCAAGGCCAGATCCAGGTAGTCCTTGGTTGGTTTGTGTCCGGCAGCGACCATGGCCAGGACATTGGCCAGGGGCCCGACCTGGGCCGGTTGATCGTTGAAGCTGGGGGCCTTGACCCAGGAGTATTTGCCTTCATCTTCAAAGCCGGTGTACTCGGGAACGGTCTCTTCAGCATATGGATGCCGGTTCCAGTCGCCCTTATACCAGGCATGCTTGATGCTTTCCTTGATGTTCTGGCTGAAAAAATCATCCTGAAATGAGGTCACAGCCTGAAAGGAGTCAATATCTCCATCCGGAATGTACCCGCCTGGGAGCATGAAGGATTCTCCCTTGGTATCTGTGGGCAGGTCGGGGACGCTCAGGTAGTTGAGAACGCCGGCGCCGTATTCGGTCCAGTCGGCGTAGAATGCACCGATTGCGGCCACATCCACCAGATAGACCTGCTTGATGAAGGCGTCGATCTCATTGATCAGGGACTTGATCTGGTACAGCTTATCCACATTCAAGGCAGCCGGGCTGTCCTGGTTGACCGGATTGGCCACACCGCCCACAGCCAGGTTCTGGATGTGCGGAGTCTTGCTGCCCAGGATGGCCACGATTTGATTGATCTTGCGCTGATACTCCAGGGCTTGAAAATAGTGGGTCACAGCCAGGAGGTTGACCTCAGGTGTGAGTTTCATGGCCGGATGGCCCCAGTATCCACTGGCAAAGATGCCCAGCTGGCCGGAGTCGACGAATTTTTTCAGTTTTTGCTGGATTCCGGAGATCTCACTGACGCTGTTTCGATGCCATCCAGAGAGTTGCTGGCCCAGTTTGGCTGAGGCTTTGGGATCGGCGTCCAGAGCAGAGACAATATCCACCCAGTCCAGGGCCGAGAGGTGATAGAAATGGACCAGATGGTCGAATATGCCATGACCGGCGATGATCAGATTGCGAATAAACTGGGCGTTTAAAGGGATTTCCAGATTCAGGGCATTTTCCACAGCCCGGACTGAGGCGATGGCGTGGACTGTGGTGCACACCCCGCATATCCGCTGGGTAAAGAGCCAGGCCTCTTTAGGGTCCCGGCCCTGGAGGATGACTTCTATCCCCCGCCACATCTGGCCTGAAGACCAGGCATTGTTCACCTGGCCCTTGTCCACTTCGCAGTCTATGCGCAGGTGCCCTTCAATACGGGTAATGGGATCGACAGTGATTCTCTTGGCCATTATTGAGCTCCTTTACAAGGTCAATTACTTAATGTTTTTTTTGAGTCATCCAGGAAAGAAAAGTTTGCGATTATGCCCGTTGGGTTCTATCCGGGAGGGCCAGTACGGGAAAGCGCTTGACAATCCACAGGTAGCCGATGATTTCGGCCGCAATAATGCCTAAGGTAATCATCAGTTCTCCAACGGCCGGGAAGTATTGCCATCCATTGCCGGGATCGTAGCCGATGATGTACGAGCTGAAGCGGTACAATCCAACCCCGAGCAAAAGGCAAAAGGCAGACCAGAGGACAATTTTGGGATTGCCCCGGTTGGCCGGAGGGGCGATCATAATCAGGGAAATAATGAGCAGGGCCATTTCCAGCAGGAACATGTTTCCGGCCAGATCGCCCTGAAAAGCCAGCCCCAGAGCTCCCTGCGCATTGATGTCCTGAATGCGCATGATGATGAAGGCTCCCAGGACCCAGGGCACGATATTGGCCAGTTTGCGCAGGATCTTCAGTTCCTGGGGGTTATTAAAACGAATGCTGGACAGGGAGGTCTCAAAAATAACGATGGCATAACCAAGGAGCATGGCCCCCATAAGAAAGAACAGGGGCAGAAGCTTACTCCACCACAGGGGAGAGAGCTTGGCTCCGGCCAGGACCATCAGGCTGCCCAATGAGGATTGGTGCATGGTGGGCAGCAGCATCCCTAAGGCCACAAAGATAAATAAGACCCGGTTCAGCCTGGCTTCCAGGTTTTTGACCGGATAGCGCTTGAATATGACCGGGGCGAACTCGATGAGCAGTACCAGACAGTAGGCCGCAATGCATACTGCCACTTCGAACAAAGCGGAGTGGATATTGGCATGCCAGGGCAAAAACACATTGTGCATCTGCCAGTAGCGGCCGATATCGATGAAAACCGAAAAACCTCCCAGGATATAGCCGAACATGCTGGTCAGGATGGCCGGCTTGAGCAGAGGGGAGTACTCAAAACGGTTAAAGATATAGATGAGCACCGCCATGGCGTACCCGCCGCAGGCAAAGGCGGTGCCCACATTGACGTCATAGGCGATCCACAGGCCCCAGGGAAACCCGTCATTCATGCCGGTAACCGGTCCCAGGCCGTATATAAAGCGTTTTGCCAGGTACAGGCCGGCAATCAAGATGACTGCCACCCCCACAACAAAAGGGACGGTCAGCACTCTGCCGCCAGCTGGTCGTGCTTCTGCCATAATCCTTACTCCTTGTCCCGAATTTTATGCCTTTTTGTGCCAGGCCGAGGTCTATTCATGTTCTCCGCGTTTGTTGACCAGATACACAAGGCCGCCCAAGGCAGCGGCCGGATAGAGGAGATACTTATACAACCCCTTGGTTATGCCTTCCAGGTCCTGAACATACGAGGTTTCTTTCAGCTCCGGCAGGCCGAGTTTCTGAAAGTCCGTACCGGACAGGAGCATGACCTGAGTACCTCCCAGTTCTTCCAGGCCGTAGATATGATTGACATACTCCTTGGCCTGATGGGACACTTTTTTCCCTTTTTGAATATGATTGACCGGGAACTGGTAATACTGGCCGGGTTCCATCAACAGGCGCCGTTTGGCCTCTTTTTTGAGCTCCTCCACCGGGCCGAACAGGGAGGCACCGGTTGGGCAGGACCAGCAGCAGGCGGCATAACGGCCTTGATCGTATAGGTGGTCGCAGAGCTGGCATTTCCGGATCTGGGGGAAGGGATCGTCCCATTCAAACTTGGGTACATTATAGGGGCAGGCTATCTGACAGTAGCGGCAGCCGATGCAGGCATCCTTGTGGTAGGTGACCACTCCTGTCTCCGGGTCCTTGCGCAGGGCGGAGACCGGGCATGCGGCTACGCAGGAAGGTTCCAGGCAGTGCAGGCACTGGCGTTTGACAAATGCGCTTTCTTCCCCTTGTGAATACCTCTTGATGATGTTTAATGTCTTGGCCGAAAGATCCAGGGGGTTGTCCCAGAGATTGGTTGCCCCCGAGTGCTCAGCCGGCATGTTATTGGCCTGCTTGCAGGCGGTCATGCAGGCCTGGCAGCCGATGCACAGGTTGGAATCATACAGGATGCCCACCGCCTCAGGGGGCAATTTTGATTCAGCTGATGCGCCCCAGGCGGTTGAGGTCCCGGCCGCCAGCACCAGCCCGCTGCCAGCGGCTGTTTTTAAAAAATCTCGCCGTTTAATGCTCATGTTGGCCCCCTTTATTTGTCCGCATCGTCAGAAGAAGACTTGAGCTTGCTGGCGGCAACGGCCGTGGCGCCAGCTGCGACTCCGACTGCGGCTCCGGCTATGGCGGCTGCTCCGGTGGAAATGCCGCCTCCGCGCTGATACTCAATATCGGCCGGAGTTGCTGCCGGGGTTATCAGGCTCTCCTGCGTCAGATCGGCCATAACAAATTGGGGCTGGTGAAAGCCGACATTTGCTTCACTGCAGCCAAAACAGGGGTGACCGGTATCCACCGGCCAGGTATCCACATCGTTGTAGCCCTTGATGGAGCAGTTGTTATAGGTGACCGGGCCCTTGCATCCCAGCTTGTACAGACACCATCCCTTTTGATGCCCTTCGTCCCCAAAGGCCTCGGCGAAACGGCCGGAGTCGAAAAAGGGGCGGCGTTCGCAGTTTTCATGGATCAAGCGGTCATAGGCAAACTTGGGGCGGCCCTTGTCGTCCATGGCCGGAAGCTTGTTGTAGGTCAAATAGTAGGCCACAGTGGAAACAAAGTTGTAGGCATTGGCCGGACATCCGGGTACAGTGAGGACAGTCTTGTCTTTGAGGACCTGAGGGGCACCTTGGGCTCCGGTTGGGTTGGGCTCGGCTGCGACGATACCTCCCCAGGCAGCACAGGACCCAATGGCAATGATGGCTCCTGCTTTGTCAGCGGTTTCTTTGACAATGTCCACAAAGGGCTGCCCGGCTATCTGGCAGTAGATCCCCTTGTCCTTGGTTGGTATGGATCCTTCCACGACCAGGATGAACTTTCCTGCATACTGTTCAACGGCCTGTTCCTTATGCTCTTCGACCTGATGCCCGGCTCCGGCGTTGAGCGTTTCATTGTACTCCAAAGAGATAAGGTCCAGGATGAGGTGCTCCAGGGTCAGATGAAACGGCCGGAGCAGAGACTCGGTGCATCCGGTGCACCCCTGTCCGGAAAGCCAGATGACCGGAGGCCGCTGCGGATCGGTGACTGCTGCTGCCAGGTCCTTCCCTGCGCTTAAAGGAAGGCCCATGCCTGCGGCCATGATAGAGCAGAACTTGATGAAATCACGTCTGGACACCTCTCCAAGCCGGTTTTTTACTGCCTGAAAATGCTGATCATTCATGTTTCCCCCTTGTGCTTGAAACCTGAAATTCCCGCAAAAAAAAGTACCACTCATTTTAAGGACCAAAGGAACTGAAAAAGCATCGGGAGGAAAGAGCGCTTTATTGACTCTTACCTCCATCTTGCTACTTTCTTCACAAGAAAAGATATTTTTGCAATTCTGGAAAATATATTTTGCACAATTTGCACAATAAATATCTAGGGTAGCAATTATGCGGTTGTGTTTTGGCTGGCAGGCTTATAATCTCAGCATGCCGCGATCAATGAAGAATTATCGTGAGCGCTCAGTATTTTGTTGTGCAAAAATGCATCGCTGCATGTCCTTGAGGATATTGACACAGAATTCACAAATATTCAATACCCCTTTACGGACACCATTTTAGTATACTAGAGGCAAGTTACAATCATGTCAATCTGTTGACCAAAAATTAGGAACTGTGAGCATCAACTTATTTTGGAGCTGGCTCAGAAAAGTACATATGGGTGCGGGCATGCAGGATTTAGGATTTCTGTCTGGACTCTTGCCCATGCTGTTGGTAGGAAAGGGGGGCATGCAATCGAGCGCGAAATCTCAGAGACGCGAATGCTGTTCAAGCCTGGTTTGTCCCCTCTGGGGCCGGGTCGGCCAGGACAGGTATAAGGCAAGGAGGCAGGCATATGGGAGAGACAATCCGTTTTGGGGTGTCCCTGGACTCGGATCTCTTGGCGCGTTTTGACAAGATATGCGAAGAACGGTGTTATCAGACCAGATCCGAGGCTATCCGCGATTTGATTCGCAAGGAACTGGTGCACAAGGAATGGGAAAATCAAAACCAGGAAGTCACCGGGACCCTGACCCTGGTCTACAATCATCACCAAAGCGATCTGGCCCAAAAGATGACCGAGATCCAGCACCAGGCCCTGGATATTATCATCACCTCGCTCCATGTGCATATCGATGCACATAACTGCATGGAGGTCCTTGTCCTGCGGGGACCGGTCAGGGATGTGCGCTCAGTTGCTCAGCGCTTGACATCCACCCGCGGCATCAAGCATGGGAAACTGAGTCTGTCCACTACAGGAAAGGATTTGAGTTAGATGCAAGATGTACAAAACAGTCCATCCGGTGTGCATATGTCCATTGATCGGGTTGGGGTCAAGGGGCTGCGGTATCCTCTTGTAGTCCGGAATAAAAACAATGGGGTGCAGCACACAGTTGCGCAGGTTGATCTGTATGTGGATTTGCCCAGCCAGTTCAAGGGCACCCATATGAGCCGGTTTTTGGAAGCCTTGCAGGCCTGGACCGGAGTTTTGGATTATCACAGTTTCAAACAATTGTTAGAAGACGTCCAGGTTCGCTTGGAGGCCAGACGTTCGCACCTGACCTTTGAATTTCCATTCTTCCTGGCCCAGCAGGCTCCGCAGAGCGGCAGCCCGGGACTTATGCAGTATGTATGCAGCTTTTCCGGCGAGCTGGAAGCTGGAAAGCCTACCATGTATGTCAGTGTGGATGTGCCGGTCATGACGGTCTGCCCCTGCTCGCTGGCCATCAGCCGTCAGGGTGCCCACAGTCAGCGGGCGATGGTCAAGGTCATGGCCCGGTTCGACGGTCTGCTCTGGCTGGAAGATCTTATTCATATCGCTCAGACTTCCGCTTCTTCACCAGTATATGCGCTGCTCAAACGAGTGGATGAAAAGTTTGTGACTGAATGGGCCTTTGACAATCCAGCCTTTGTGGAAGATGTGGTCCGTAATGTGGCCACTCAGCTCAAGGAGCATCCATTGGTGCTGTGGTTCAAAGCGGAAGTGGAGAGCTTTGAATCTATTCACAATCACAATGCCTATGCCTGCATTGAAATGGAAACCTGAATTTGGTCCGCAGGGCGTAACACTCCAGCGAAACTTCAGTTCTTTTCCGTTTTCAGGTTGGGGTCTTCTGTTCTTTGTGCAAAAGCATGACCACTGCATTGACCAGTTCGGCGGTCAATCCCCATACAGTCTGTTCCGGATTCTGATAGACCAAAACCCGGTGGGACAGTCCAGGCCAGGGTTTTTTATACCTGGAAGGCAGACCCAGGTCGTCTACCGGCAGATGTGCGATTCGCAAGTCATCTTTCATTATCTGCCAGGGCTTGATCTCTATCTCCAGTTCATACTCCTGAGCCAAATTTTGTTCAAAAAAGGAGACTGGGAGAGTAAACAGCCGTTCCACCTCATTTTTGTCCGGGTTGAGCTCATCAACGGAGGCCACGTCCAGGATGGCGACAAAGCTGTCCACCGTCACTCCTCTGGCTGAGACCAGAGTGTCCAAACGACCTTGTATGTGAATTTTGTTCCTGGATACGCCGATCTCCTCGACAGCCTCACGCAAAGCGGCCTCCCGGCATGACTCATCGTTTTCCGGCTCAAATTCTCCGCCTGGAAAGCTGACCTCCCCCCCCTGCCGGATATGGGCCGCTCGTTTCTGAAACAAAAAATGAAATTCATTCCCTTGTTCAATCAAGGGGATAAGAACAGCGGCATTGAGGTATCTGCTCTTGCCCATGATGTTGGGATGTTTGGGCAATCGGTTGCGCAAGAGTTCGAGATCTTGTTGTTTCATCGCGATTCTGTTTTGTGGGGCTGATACCCGGTTGGAAGGGGCAAG
>JBKHIL010000379.1:0-2610 GCA_046538645.1 Desulfovermiculus sp. | reverse complement strand
TTGAAGGCCTGGCCGGGGCTTTATTCGGGTTCAAGACCCGGACCAAGCAGCTTAGGCAATACCAAGACGGAACTTCAGGGAACGCAAGGTGTTACGCATGAGCATGGTGATGGTCATCGGGCCTACGCCTCCGGGCACCGGAGTAATATGGCCGGCGATCTCCTTGGCCGCATCAAAATCCACATCTCCCCGCAAAATGGGGACCATCTTGTTCGGATCCTTCTTGCTCGGTTTTTCCCCTACCCGGTTGACCCCAACGTCAATGACGCAGGACCCGGGTTTGATCCATTCCGGTTTGACCAGACCGGGGACCCCTGCAGCCACAATCAGGATATCCGCCCGCTTGCAGTGAGAAGCCATATCCTTGGTCCGGGTATGGACGACAGTAACTGTCGAATTCGCCCCTTTGCCTTTCTGGACCATCATGTTGGCGATGGGCTTGCCCACAATATTGGACCGGCCCACGACCACCACTTCCGCACCTTCGGTCTCTACACCGGCCCGGACGATCATTTCCTGAATACCGGCCGGGGTGCAGGGAGGGAACTTGACCTCGTCGCCGCCGATCATCAGCCGGCCCACATTGACCGGATGAAACCCGTCCACATCCTTATCCGGATCAATGGCATTTAACACCTTTTTTTCATCAATGTGCTTGGGCAATGGCAGCTGAACCAGGATGCCATGAATAGAATCGTCCTTGTTGTACTTGTCAATGAGCCCGAGAAGCTCTTCTTCAGATATGGTTTCCGGCTGCGTGTCCTGGACTTCCTTAAAACCTAAGCGGTGCGCAGTCTTGATCTTCAAAGACACATAGGACTGTGAAGCCGGGTTTTCCCCGACCAAAATGGTCACCAGGCCGGGCACCTGTCCATGCTTGTCTTTGATTTCCTGCACTTCCTTGCCCAGTTCCTCCAAAATCTCTTCCCGGATGTCTGTACCCTTGATCAGTTGTGCGCTCATAGCCCATCTCCTTTGCATGTGTTCAATCCAATGAACCGGAGGGGAAACGTGTCCAGCTCCAGCTGCCTCGATATCCGCAGTCTGCAATTCTTGCACCCGAAGCGAGCGGAAATACCTTTCTCCGCTGCTGGATACAGGGGGCAAAAAATCAAGGTCCTTTGCCTTCATTTGTAAGAGTTTGCAAACATTGCTAAAGCAAGTCTTCCTTGCTTGTCAAGCAGGTTTGGGCTTTTGCCCCCATTCGGTTTGCAAGTCTGGGCCGGCGAAACGGGCTTGGTCTCCAAGATCCTCCTCGATACGCAGCAGCTGATTGTATTTGGCCAATCTGTCGCTGCGGCTCAAGGATCCGGCCTTGATCTGTCCTCCGTTGACCGCTACAGAGAGATCGGCAATAAAATTGTCTTCGGTCTCGCCGGAACGATGGGAAACCACCGCAGTATAACCGTTCTTCTTGGCCAGCTCAATAGTCTCCAGGGTTTCACTCAATGTTCCGATCTGATTAAGCTTGATCAAAATGGAGTTGGCCACCCCCTTTTGTATACCTTCAGCCAGAATGACCGGATTGGTGACAAATATGTCATCGCCCACCAACTGCACTCTCTGGCCCATGCGCTCGGTCATCTCCCGCCAACCATCCCAATCCTGTTCAGCCAGGCCATCTTCAATTGATACAATGGGATAACGCCGGCAAAAATCCAGATAATAATCAATCATACCAGAAGCATCCAGGACCTTGTTTTCTCCGCTCAAAGTATACTTGCCTTGGTCAAAGAACTCCGATGCCGCGGCATCCAGAGCCAAACCGATATCTTTTCCTGGAATATATCCTGCTTTTTCAATAGCCTGAACAATACACTTCAGGGCCTGCTCATGGCTGTCCAGATTGGGAGCAAAACCGCCTTCATCTCCCACGGAGGTGATATGTCCATCTGCACTTAAGATGGACTTTAAGGCCTGAAAGGTCTCCGCCCCCATACGCAGGGCATGAGCAAAATTCTCCGCCCCCAAAGGCAGAATCATAAACTCCTGGATGTCCAGGTTGTTCGGGGCATGAGCTCCCCCGTTCAAGATGTTCATCTGGGGCACAGGCAGGACCCTGGCTCCGACCCCGCCCAGGTACTGATACAGAGGAAGATTGAGATATGCTGCCGCAGCCCTGGCCACAGCCATGGACACACCTAACAGGGCATTCGCCCCCAGACCGCTCTTGTTCTCGGTTCCGTCCAGCTCCAGAAGGACACTGTCCACTTCCAGCTGCCGCAAGGCATCCATGCCTTCCAGGGTAGGAGCGATCTTATGCACTACATTATCCACAGCAGTACGTACTCCCTTTCCTGCGTAGCGTCCGGGGTCCTTATCCCGAAGTTCCAGGGCCTCCCTGGAGCCTGTGGATGCTCCTGAAGGCACGGCTGCCCGTTCCCAGATCCCGGATTCCAGCTCCACTTCCACTTCCACCGTGGGATTTCCCCTGGAGTCCAAAATCTCTCTGGCTCCAATTTGGGCTATTATACTCATATGCAAAGTCCTCCTTTACAGATTTGCCTCCGGCAAATCTGTACTCTTTTTGCACCAAGGTGCAAAAAACTGATTGCCGGATTGATCATTAATGAAACATACCAGGAGAGCTGCGATATTTCAAAACACTTA
>JBKHIL010000378.1:0-2614 GCA_046538645.1 Desulfovermiculus sp. | reverse complement strand
GTCCTCGAGGAACTTGAAGAGCTTCTGGTCCATGAATCCGGCGTCCATATGGATCGTAACCGTTCAGGGGGTGCCCCTATCGATTTGATTTTTAGATCTGTTCAATCCAGGATAGATCAGGCTCTTTCTCATTGAAATAGGCGTCTATAGCATCCACGAGCACCGGGTAGCAGAGCTTGTTTTGCAGCCGGCAGGTTTGGGTCAGGCTCAAGATCCGCTCCACCCAGCGATCTCCTGATTCACTTTCCGTGCCCAGGCTCCGCTTGCGCCAGAGCACGCCTCGGCGAAGCATTCTCTCCGCCAGGTTATTGGTCGGCTCCACGCCCTCGACCAGGAGAAAGATCCACAGGTTGTCGTGCAGCCGCTCCAGGGAGCGGACAAACGTCCCCGCTTGATCCTTCCGGTCCCGGTAGAGGCTTATCAGCCTGCGAAAGCGGGCGTAAAAGGCACGCCACTGCCCCTTGCTCGGAGGAGCGTTGGCCATCTCCAGGAGCCGGTGCAGCTCCTTGTAGGCCCAAGCGCCACACTTGGCTATCTCCTGGTCCTTGTGCTCCGAAAGGGCCAGGGCCTTGCGTATCAGATGGGCCAGGCAGGTCTGGTTCAGATTGACCCACTTCCTGTAGACCCCGAAGTTGTCACTGACCAGGATTCCCGCCCACTTGTCGATCAGGGCCTTGAAGGCCTCTTTGTTCCTTTTAGAGTGGATCATAAAGTAGGCCACTTGGGTGTTGCACAGCACCCAAAGCCACTGCAGAACGCCTCTAGCTTGATACCAGGGCGTCTCGTCCGCATGATTGACAGCAAAGCTGTGGGCTTTCTCCCGGATTGCCTCGTAGTGAGGCAATATGGCCTGCGAGCTCCGGTTGATGATGTTCTGTACCGTGCCTGTAGATAGATGCAGGCCCAGCACCTGGAGGCAGAACCGTTGCACGGTCTCCCGGCTGTCTCCGTGATCGCCGCTCAAGAGAGCCACCAGGGCTGAAAAACGTGGCCCGTATCCTGTGGTATGGCCCTTGGGGGCCTGCGGCTTGTGCACCCTGCCGCAAGTGGTGCACTGAGTCTGATGCAGCTGGAAATGGCGGACGATCAAGGATATCGGGGGGAGCTCCACCTCCTGGTGGGTGTAGTAGACACCCTGGTCTGCAAAGCTGGGACTTCCGCACTCGCATCCTTCTGGATGTATGTGCTTTACTTCCGTTGGCTCGAGCAGCTTTTGCCGATGCCCTTTGTGGCCAGGCTGGCCTCCGGGCCGTCTCTTTGCTCCGCCCTTGTTTTCGGTCTTGGGCTTTTCCCGTTTTTGTCTGGTATGCGGGGGATCCGATGAGGGCGGCCGATTGGAGTTCGAGGAGCTCTCCCCCAGCTTGGCCTCCAGCTCATGAATACGCCGGGTCAGGCACAAAATGACAAAAAGCAGCCACTGCACCAAGCGGGCCTGGGAGCCAGTCTCAGCCATGCAGCCTCTCCCTGAAGCGCTTGTGCAATGGATAGAGGAAGATGGCTTTCCTGTGGCCATGGTAGCGGTAGCTAGCACCCCGCTTGGCGCTTCCCTTGGTGTCGCCTACGTAGACCCAGTTCGCCGCCCGGTAGCAGGTGCCCTGAAACCGGGAGGAATCCACAAAGGTCTCGGCCAGCCATACCGGAGAGTGGTAAAAGGCCTCCCAATCCCGGCAAAGGATCCTGGTATTGGCGGCCAAGAGCTTGGAAGCCAGATGGGGTACCCGCACCCAGGGCAGAATGAGGAAGCGGACGTTGTTCACCACATGCTGCAGGTTGCGCTTCCTGGTTGGCTCATCCCAGCCGATGAAGTCGTCTCTGGATGATGCCCTCCAGGCGGCCGAGCCCCATCCCAGGCAGGCCACCACCTGGCCGTTCAGGTAGGCCAGGTACTTGAGGTAAGAGCCCACGATGAGAGGCCGGCCCAGGTAATGGTACTGGTGCACCATCTGGTCCCAGAGCTTCTCCTTGGGGCTCTGCCGGACCATGGAAAGTGTCAAAGAGCGAAACTGTGAAACCGGCCCTTCAATTGGGCAGGCTTCAAACAGAAATCCTCTGGACTCAACGTACTTTTTGCCGCCTGAGCCGGGGTGGCGGCGCTTGGGAAGCTCGATGGCTCCTTGCCGCTCCAAGGTGAGCAGCACATCCCGACAGGCTCGGTCCTTGAGCCAGCCGTTGGGCTGCCTCCAGTCCCAGTGCCGGCACAGGGCCTTGGAGATTTCGGCCCGGCCCTGGTCCCAATACTGGGAGGTGAACTCCTGTATGGTTTTGAGTTCCTCAGGGCCAATAAAGCGGCCGCGTATCTTCTGTGGTTCTGCCAAGGTTTTCCTCCTCTTTGCTGGAGGAGACCCTAGCAGAATCCGCGAAACGGCGCCACCCCTATCTGGCGACTTTTTTCAAAAAATTTAGACCCCGTGAATGCTTACGGTCTAGGAAAAGTCTTAGACATCATGGAGTCTTATCCCAATCAGAATAGTGAACTAAAGATTAACCTGATCGAACTTCAAGAAGAAGCGACTTTGATGCGGATTCATCAACATCCCTTTTCTATGGACAGTTTTGGTGATTATAAAAAATGGGCCGGGAAAAAGAAGTTACATGCCCTGGCTTTGGATCTTTT
>JBKHIL010000377.1:0-2624 GCA_046538645.1 Desulfovermiculus sp. | reverse complement strand
TCTCCATACTCCTGCCCTGCAGCTTGTACTGGGCCAGGGTGGGATTGTAGTACAAAAAATCATTGCGCATCAGATTATTCAGCTCTTCCTGCACCGCCTGCCTGCTTTCAAAATAGCCCTGGTCCAAAAGGCGCTTGCGTTCCAACTCTTCCACAACTCCTTTGTCCTGGATATGATCATGGATCTCTGTCAAAAGCTCAGTCTTGGAAGTATCCAGCCCTGCATATTCCTTCACATAGCTCCAGGCCTGCACCTGGCATAATTTCTTCAACGAGTCTGCGCGATTTTCGGCCTTCTTTCCGCTGCACACATGATCATCGACGGTCATAGTCATCGTTTATTGCCCATCATTGCCCAAAATCGTGGTTGACTTTATGCTCACTACCATTCACACAGCCGTTTAAAAAAGCGAAGCCCAAAATCAAATTTACACGTAACTCAAAAGACCGCCCAACAGCTCAGGAAGTAGATTATGGACTCCCGTCTCCATCTCCTCAGCAAAAGAATCAGAGCATGCAAGGCCTGCGAACTGGCAAGAACCAGGATTCATGCCCTGCCAGGAGCGGGCAATGACCAGGCCAGACTGATGATCATCGCCCAGGCCCCGGGAGATCAGGAGGATCTGGAGCAGCGCCATTTCATCGGCCCCTCCGGCCACATATTCGATCAGCTGCTCAGCCATGCCAGGGTATCCAGAAACGAGCTCTTCCTGACCAATCTCTTGAAATGCCGCCTGCCCAAAAACCGCCGCCCCAAACAGCGGGAGATTGAGGCCTGCCTGCCTTTTTTGCAGGAAGAAGTGTACATCGTCAATCCGGAGATTCTGATTCCCTTGGGCTTTTATGCCACTCGATCCGTCCTTTACCTAA
Source organism: Desulfovermiculus sp. (assembly GCA_046538645.1). GTDB lineage: Bacteria > Desulfobacterota > Desulfovibrionia > Desulfovibrionales > Desulfothermaceae > Desulfovermiculus. The sequence continues at coordinate 1,755 of JBKHIL010000377.1, read as the reverse complement.
ACAACATCCAATTTCCCCAGGCCAAATCCGATTCTGCGCAATTCTTCGGCCGCCTCTTCTGGCAGGGTCAGAAAAAGGTCTATCCCCTGCCTCATCCGGCCGCATTGCTCTATAACCCCTCCTATCAGCAAAAAGCTGAAGAACAATATGCCAAGCTCAAGGTCCTATCCGCTCCCTGTAAATGGCATCGTCTCTGCCCCATGCGCAGGTTCTACGAACAGGGAAAACTGGACCGGATCTGGATCGAACTTTACTGCACCGGGGATTGGTCCAGATGCGTGCGATTTGAAAAAGAAGAGCAAGGCATCCCCCACCCGGACTGGATGCTGCCGGACGGCACCCTGGACGAGAACCTGAGAGTCTTGGCCTGACTGAGCCTCTCCCTCCGGCCCAAAATGGCCGCAAGGAGAGGATCAAACCAGAAATGGACTTTTCCAGCTATGCGACGATGTACATTTGACTGCTCACGTGCGGCTCGTCATTTTTTCAGTTTGGGAAATCCAGGGCGGCTATACCGGGGCCCAACAGACTATGCTCTACTGTATCATCTACCGTTCCCAGATCCAGGAACTCAAACATCTCATTGCCGCCACCGATCCCCAGGCCTTTACTGTCATCGGGGTAGCCCAGCAGGCTTTCGGCGGCACCGGATTTGCTGCCTTGAAGCGCTGACCCGGTCATGCTGCATTCTCTTCAGGCGCAATGCTTCGATTTTCTGATCAAAATCCCGGTAAAGAAATTCTCATCACACTTGAGAAGCTCCGGCTTGGAACTCTTGGTCCTACGCAAGTAATCCCGGACATAATGGGGCAGCGTAGACTGCAAAAGGTAGCGGTTGAAATCTGCCTCCACCCGTTTTATAGAGATGTTCCAATCCACGGCAGCCAGCCGGAAATGGTCAAACTCGGATGTCTCTGTTGACCGGGCCAGGACAAAGAGCATCTCCTCCTCTGTCAGCTCCCGGCTCCGGTTGGAGCGCTTTTCCCAGACATGTACGGCTGCCAGGATCCCAATTACAACGATTATGGCTAACCAGAAAGTCCAGTCCATATCAACCTGCCCTCCGAAGGATGTCTGTTGTCAGCCGAGCCGCTGGTGGCCCGTTATTCGTTATAAGTTATCTGTAAGAAGCCGCCCGTTTGATCCCAGGATGAAACTGGTGAGTGGCTAGTAGTGGCGAAAAATCTTTTGCCCTCTTGGTCCAGCACCCAAGGTTGAGCCTCGTTTCATACGAATCAAAAATATCCTCAAGGAGAATTGTACATGGTTCTTGGAATCGAAGGAAGTCCCCGGCCCAAAGGGAATTCACATCGCCTGCTTCAGGCCCTCATGGCCGGTGTTCACGAAGCCGGTGTTTCCAGCTTTCAGGCTCATCTGCGGGATTACAGGTTCGATTTCGCAGACACCAGACCCAGGGGCTGGTCCAGCCGTCTGGCCGGACAGGGACGAAAGGCGATCATCGGGGCCATTGCTGAGCAGGAAGAAAAAAAGGATATGGGCTTTGCCCTGGAAGCCATGCGCCTGCCTCTTCAGGCCCTGGGGTATGAGATCCTGGCTGAGTTTCCGGTCCTGCGGCTTTTTGATCGGGGCATCATTTCCCAAGAGACGGACCTGCTGAAACAAGCCAAAACTGCCGGCAGGGAGCTGGCCATGTCTGTTGATCAGAGACTCTGAAGGACAGGACCCTCCTGCCCTTATATGAAAAAAGAAGCGGCTGAGGTTCTTGGCTTGGCCGTCCGGGACCGCCAGTCTCGC
>JBKHIL010000376.1:0-2628 GCA_046538645.1 Desulfovermiculus sp. | reverse complement strand
TGCCTCAAAGGACAAAGGCTCTTCATCGCCGGTAATGATCCCTCTGTCTATTAAGTCCTGGCTTACATAATCCAGGCCCAGCTCATCCAGTCTGCCTTTGGTCGGAATGCCGTCGTTGGTCCAGCCCTTAAAGGCGTAATAGGCATCCAGACACTTTTGTTCCATCTCCGGTTCCCTTTTCTTCCAGTGATCCTCGGGCGGCCTCTCGTCTTCCCGTCTCATGCCTCGCCGCACGTTCATGGCCCGGACCAGGTTGCGGTTCCTGGCCGCGATCTCCCACAGCTTGTCCGGGTCCATTTCCATGCCCGCGGCCAAAGAGATGAAGTCCGGGATATTGAACAGATGATAAGGGGGCCTGCCCCCGAATTGCCCCCGAAAGCAGGATAAAAAGGCACACATGCCAACGGAATCATCCACATAGTGCATGATCTCGTTCCAATCCACGACCCGCACAGCCCCGTCCACCGGCAGCTGGGTCCTGGGTTCCCAATTCAAATACAGATTGCGAAAATATTCCGGGGCAGCATCCCAGCCCTTGACAAACTCCTCCCTTTCCTTTTTATCCGGGGTTGGAACCTGGGGAAAAGAGCCCTCGATCTGGGTAATATTCAGCTTCTCTCCAGTGGCGTACATAAGAAAATAGTGATATGCCACCCGGCCCAGCTTGACCGGCACCTGCTCGCTCTTTTTCATGGTGTTGTGGTCATACTCCTCCGCTCCCCGCCCGATCTTGCGGGCCGCCCAATAGACACCGTCGGCCAGGGCGTCTCCAACCAGCCCTTCCCGGTGGACCATCTTGTCCAGCAGATAGAAGAACCTCTCTCCATTATCCTCGGGAAAGTTTGGCAGATCCTCGTCAGTCAGGATGCCGGCATCGTAGAGCTCGACCGCAAAGGCCAGAACCTGGGGAGTGGAGTAGCCGTCCAGTCCATATTCCTGGGTCAGGCTGAGCATGTCGTAATTGAAATCCAGCTCTTTGTAAGCGGCCATGGCATAGGTGAGCTTGCTGTAGCACTTTTGAAAAATGGTGTGCATTCCCGGACGCCGCAGCGCCTGATGGCAATCCTTGGGACAGTTGTAGCAGGCATTCCAGCGGAACCGGGCATTTTCGGAAATGGCCGTCCACCTCTCCTCCCGCTCCTTGTTCCAGTAGCCCTTGATCCTTTCCCGAGCATTTCCCCAGGCGAAGTTATCTACATGCCACTCCTCATCGTCTTCATGGGCCATGAAATCGCCACAATGCGGATTTTCGTAGATATGCTTGTACATCTCCAGGCTTTTCTCAAACAGCTCGGCCGGGTGAGCCACATTGATGTCTTTCGTTCCCCGAACGGCAATGGCTTTTAAGCGCTTATCGCCCATGATCACGCCCACTCCTCGAGAAGAGCTGGCGTTGGAGTGTTCAATAGAGGCCATGTACACCCTGTTCTCTCCAGCCAGTCCAATGGCAGCGACCTGGACATCCAGATCATCAAGCTCGTCCTTGATCGTGTCCGCTGTCTCCAGGGCCCCTTTGCCCTGGAGATGACTGGCATCGCGTATTTCTACATGGTCGTTGTGGATATAGAGATACACAAGGTCCGGTGCCTTGCCCCGGAAGATGATTTTGTCATATCCTGCATGCTTGAGCTCAGCCCCAAAGAACCCCCCAAACAAAGAATCCTTGTAAAAGTTGTTCAAAGGAGAAATAGTGCTCACGTTGGTGCGGTTGGCACCGGGAACTGGCGTACCGACCAGGAGCCCGGCACTAAAAATCAGGAGGTTATCCGGAGAGAAGGGATCTGTCTCAGGAGGGACCCGGTCCCATAATATCTTGGCTGCCGTGCCCTGACCCCCTAAGTAGTCCTCGGTCAGTTGAGGATCAGACTGCACCCGTTCAATATTTCCACGACTCAGATCGATCTCTAAATTATACCCTGTGGCTGCGTACCTCATCATTCACCCCTTTTCCAATCAATCCATTTGGGCCGACCGAACCCAACCATTAACTAAATTCATATTAGCTATATTGTGGCTACATGTCAAGGACAATGTCAAAAAACGTGTCTCTGAGAAAAGAGATCAGTCAACCTTAATTATCTTCACTTTGTGCCCCACCCAATCCGGGGGTATATATATTCTTCCGCTGTTTCCACTGGCTCGAACAACTTTTTCAATCATTTCTTCGCCGTATACCTCGAACCTAACCTTTTGTGTGTGCAGGTCTTCACTTGGAACCTCGTGCTCACTGTGAGTATATTCTTTGTTGGTCTCCATTCCTGAAACACCCTTATTTCCTTCCCCGGCCCCGACTGGCGTTGACCCGGTCATTTTTCAGCCGGAAGGTTTCTTTACTTCAGATTGCCTGGATCTATTTAGCTGCATTATAGCCATATTGTAGGCACATGTCAACATACTCCTGAAGAGAAGGCGGGCTTTGTGGTTCTGCTTTATATTTTCAACAATTCAGATACCTTTCACCTGAGTACAAAGCTACTCCCATTGCCCATCGATGATCTCGACCAGAACGTTGCTCATTTTCCGGGGATGAATGAAGGCATACTCGGAGTTTTTAAATGTTCTAACCTGACCCAGGACAGGATATTCCCTGGCTGTGAGTTCACGCACAGATTCCCGGGTGTCATCAAC
>JBKHIL010000375.1:0-2628 GCA_046538645.1 Desulfovermiculus sp. | reverse complement strand
CCCGGGACCAGTATGGAAGAGATCATCTCCACTTTCCGGGGCCTTTGTGGGTGACAGAGGTCAGAAGACAGAAGTCAGAGGTCGAGAAGTTAGAGGGCAGAGGACAGAAGTCAGAGGTCAGAAGTCAGAGGGCAGAGGACAGAAGTCAGAAGATAGAAGACAGAGGTCAGCGCAACCTCTGGCGGCGGCCGCCAGTCTGATCGGATATGAAGCTGAGTATGAAGAGGGCTGGGCTTTGGAGAGAACCAGCCGCCCTGGAAAAGCCTGAGCTCCCAGTAGGCCGCCCGGCACTCACGTGCAGTTTAAAGCTCTTTGCAAAGTGCAAAAGCCTGGCCCGCAAGTGAGTGCCGGGCTGGCATTTTGAAGTTATGTCTTGTTTCATGCGGGAAGTCAGAAGTCAGTGGTCAGAGGACGGGCGGGACAAACATCACAGTTTTGAGACGGGCTGACAGAGAAGGCTCAAAGGCAGAATTCTGCATTGGGAATGGGAATGGATATTGAGCAGATTAAAAAAGGGATTGAGAATCGAAGCAGCCGGGCCCTGGCCAAGGCCATCTCACTGGTCGAAGACGGAGCGGAAGAAGCTGATGAACTCTTGGCTTCCCTTGATCATTCGCTCATTGACTCCAGTGCAGTGATAGGGATCACCGGAGCTCCAGGAGCCGGGAAATCGACCCTGACCGACAAGCTCATCGCTGTATGCCGGGAACGGGGAAAACGGGTGGGGGTGATCGCAATTGATCCTTCATCACCCATATCCGGGGGAGCTATTCACGGCGACCGGATCAGGATGATGCAGCATGCTCTGGATATGGATGTGGTGGTCCGGTCCATGGCCACCCGGGGCCGGCTGGGCGGACTCTGCGCAGCTGCGGGAGCTGCATCCCGGATCATGGCCAGTGCCGGATGTGATCCGATAATCATTGAGACGGTTGGAGTTGGTCAGTCCGAAATGGATATCATCCGTATTGCCGATGTTACGGCCCTGGTTTCTGCACCCGGCCTGGGGGATGATATCCAGGCTTTGAAGGCCGGCCTGCTGGAGGTGGCCGATCTCATGGTGGTGAACAAGGCGGACAAGCCCGGGGCGGACATGCTGGCCATGGAGCTGGGTGAAGTGGCCCGGGCCAAAGGGAGGCAGGTCCTGATGACTGTGGCCTCTGAGGGCAATGGAGTGACTGAACTCTTGGATGCTATGCAGGGGATCTTTGATGCCAAACGGGCCTCCGGGCAGCGGGACAAACAGCGGGCTGAATGCCGGAACATGGAAGTCGTGGACTGGGGCCTGGAAATGTTGCGGCCATATCTCTCTGTTCGGGCCCTGGAGCAAGAAGATTTCAAAGGAGATCCCAGGATCAGGGCCAAGCAGATTGTTGATCATCTGTTACAAAGTACGAAAGAGCTTTGAACAGAGTTTTCATTGTGTTGACTTGTTGCACGGGCATCGTTTGTGCGGGCCAGAAAGAAAAAGGGGTAATGTGTTATGTCCAAGCACCCGAAATTGCAAGAATGGGAAGACAAGGTTCTGGCCAAGACCCTGGAAAAATTTCCCGAGCGCAAGCCGGAATTCAAGACAGTGGGCGGACTGGATCTGCCCCGTTTGGGACTGCCCAAGCAGGTTGATGACGAATATCTGGAAAAACTCGGGTTTCCAGGTCAGTATCCGTTCACCCGCGGTGTTCAACCGACCATGTATCGGTCCAGATTATGGACCATGCGCCAATACGCCGGTTTTTCCACAGCCAGGGAAACCAATCAGAGATATCGTTATCTCCTGGAACAAGGCCAAACCGGTCTCTCGGTGGCCTTCGATCTTCCGACCCAGATCGGATACGATTCAGACCATAAGATGAGTAAGGGGGAAGTGGGCAAGGTCGGGGTGGCCATCGACTCCCTGGCGGACATGGAAATACTTTTCGACCAGATTCCTCTGGGAAAGGTGTCCACGTCCATGACCATCAATTCCCCGGCTGCCGTCCTGTTGGCCATGTATGTGGCTGTTGGCGAAAAACAGGGGGTTGCCAAGGAAAAAATTCAGGGCACGATCCAGAACGATGTGCTCAAAGAGTATGTAGCCCGGGGTACGTTTATCTTTCCGCCCCGGCCCAGCCTGCGTTTGATTACCAATATATTTGAGTGGTGCAGCGAAAATACCCCGGCCTTTAACACCATCTCCATCTCCGGGTATCATATCCGCGAGGCCGGCTCCACAGCGGTGCAGGAGGTGGCCTTTACCCTGGCCAACGGATGCGCGTATGTCCAGGCAGCCCTGGATACAGGTCTGGATGTGGATGTCTTCGGCAAGCGGTTGTCCTTCTTTTTCAACGCCACCACCGACCTGGTGGAAGAAGTGGCCAAATTCCGGGCCGCCCGGCGTATGTGGGCCAAACTGATGAAAGACCGCTTTGGGGCCAAGAACCCGCGCAGCTGGATGCTTCGCTTTCACACCCAGACGGCTGGCCATACCCTCACCGCCCAGCAGCTGGACAACAATGTGGTCCGGGTGACCCTGCAGGCCCTGGCGGCAGTCCTGGGCGGAACCCAGTCCCTGCACACCAACTCCAAGGATGAGGCCTTGACCCTGCCGACTGAAGATTCAGTGCGCACGGCCCTGCGCACGCAGCAGAT
>JBKHIL010000374.1:0-2628 GCA_046538645.1 Desulfovermiculus sp. | reverse complement strand
CCTGGCCGGCGCAAAATGCAAGGCTTTGGATCTCTTGGAAACAATTTTGTATCAATGCTTCTTTACAAAAGAAGCATTTCCATCTATGTCCACAAGAGAGGACGCATTGGCAGAGCCCTGGACACATCAGGCCGGGCTAGAGATCGGCCCGCAATGAGCAACCCCTGTAAAATCCGGCGCAAGAGTTCATGCTGAATACTGCCCGCTTTCATTTCCCAAGTCTGCCCGTATCCGGTCTCACGGCCCTCATTCTTCTCATATCCATAATTCAGATCGCCAACGCCCAATCCCAACCTGTGCACATGGATGCCGGCCCGGATACCGAGCCCTGGATCCTGCGGGCTGAACGTATGCAGGTCTTTGAGAAACGCAATGTGGTTGAAGCTGAAGAAGATGTCTTGCTGACCAAAGGCGATGAATCTCTGCAAGCCGACTTTGCCCGCTACTTTTGGGATACAAATTGGGTCTACCTGCGTGGGAACATCCGCATCAGATTTGGTCCTGACACCTTGCAGGCCAAGACAGCGGAGTTTGATCTGGAGAACGAGGTGGGCTGGCTCAATAATGGACAGATCTTTCTGGAAGAAACCAATACCTATGTCACAGGAGAGAGGCTTAAAAAAACCGGACCGGAGAGCTACAGCTTTGATCAGGCCGAAGTGACCACCTGCGATGGGCCGGACCCAGCCTGGTCTCTGCAAACCTCAAAAGGGTCGATCACCCTGGATGGGTATGCCCGCATGCACCATCCCAGGTTTAAGATCAAAGGGCAGCCGGTCCTCTACTCTCCCTACATGTTCCTGCCGGCCAAGAAAAAACGCCAGTCCGGCGCGCTCATGCCTGAGTTTTCCACCGGAGACCGCAATGGAGTGAGCCTGAATCAGCCGTATTATCTGGTTATTGATGAAGATCAGGATGCGACGTTGTATGCCAATATGATGAGCAAGCGCGGGCTCATGTTTGGACTTGAGTATCGAACTACTCCGGATCTCATGTCCAAAGGCCATTTCCGGGCCGACTGGCTCAGTGATTCCCTTGATGATGAGGATATAGATCAGTTTACAAACGACGATCTGGACCGACCCAACGCGGATCGTTACTGGATCCGCGGCAAATACAACGGAAAGCTGCTGACTCCGGATTGGCGGACCAAATTTGATGTGGACCTGGTCTCGGATCAGGACTATCTGCGGGATTTTGATTCCGGGATGAGCGGCTTTGACGACAGCCGGGATATATTTCTTTCTGAATTCGGCCGGGATATTCAGGACAAGGACGCTTTGGAACGAACGAGCACTTTCCTGGTCAGCCGCAACTGGTCCAAGGTCGGCCTGTATTCCCAGCTGGAGTACACGCAGAACTTAAATTACATGAACGACAACCTGCCCGCATCCAAAAACCCCACATTGCAGCGTTTACCTCAAGTTGATCTGGACTTTTTTCAATCCCGCCTGCTGTCCACTCCCCTGCAGTGGCAGGCCGAAAATCAGATGACCTATTTCTGGCGCGAATTCGGAACCACAGGTGTGCGCACCGACATCCATCCCCAGCTCAGCCTGCCGCTATCTAATGCCTACGGCAGCATCATTCCCAGACTGGGCTGGCGGCAGACCCTGTACACTTTGGATAGATTGGAAAATAGTCCCAATGTGGAGGACAGGTTCCACACCCGGGGCTTGTTTGATGCCCAGATTACAGCCTATACATCCATGCAGCGCGTTTTTGATTTGCCCTTCTCGCAAGGGGAAGGTCACGGGCTGGAAGGTCCCGGTGATTCGCGCTGGACCGGGATAAAACATACCCTGCAGCCGGAACTGGAATGGAATTATATCCCGGATCAGGATCAGGACGATCTGCCGGATTTCGACACACTGGACCGCATTGAGCCGGAAAATGAGCTGACCTATTCTCTGCAGTCCGTTCTCACCCGGCAAAAAGTGAGCCAAGGCAATTCAGCGAGCTCTGATGAGAAACAGGCCGACCGAAAAACAACGTATCGAGACTTTTGTCTCTTTGATCTGGAGCAAAGCTATGATTTCCGGGAAGCAACCCGGACTTATGACCGGGACGCATATCCCAGACGTCCTTTTTCCGATCTCCGGGCCAAGCTGCAGCTCAATCTGACTTCCTGGCTCTCCCTGTACTCCAAGAGCTGGTTTTCACCCTATGAAACGACATTTACCGAGCACGAGCACACCCTGGAGATGCGTCCGCAAAAGGATACCTCGCTGTTTTTCGGACTGGATTACCAAAAGGAAATGAAAGAAGATTTCCGGCGCAGAGACCAGCGGGCCCTGAATGTGGTTCGGGTGGGGGGCACACATAAGCTGTCCCCATCCTGGCGAATTGGGGTTGACATAGAACAGGACATTGAAGACTCAGAGATCATTCATCAACGCGTCAATGTGGGGTACAGACATCAGTGCTGGGGAATGGATGTGGAGCTTGAACGGACTGAATATGAAAACAAAGTCACGGTCATGCTCAATCTGCTCCAGCTTGGACAGTTTGGGCAGGATATAAGTCTTGAGCCGTGATGAAGCGCTGATCTCGTGGGAAACAAGATATGAGCTTTTGCGGAACTGGCTTTTCCGACTGCGATCGCCAGGCCCCTGCCTGGTTCTTTCA
>JBKHIL010000069.1:0-7674 GCA_046538645.1 Desulfovermiculus sp. | reverse complement strand
GTTGCATCTTCAGATCATCGACACTGTATTCGATCATGACCAGTACCCATGAAAACAATAATCTTCTGGCTCACGCCTGAGCCAGTTTTTTTGTTCTGCTTATGATTGTCAAGAATTTAAGCATGTACTGCAGCGGTTTTGCCCTTGCCCCCTGCTCAGAGTTCCTGCTAAAAACAGACGGGTTTGGTGCACCCCTTTGTATCAAGCTAAGCATCCAGGCCGGTAAGCGCAAGGACAAAGCCTAGCTCGTCTGAACAGTTTCATCTTCTTCGATCAATCCGGCAGATTTTCTTTTTTGGCCCGCTTTGGGGCAAAAAATATGTCAGATTTGCCGGAGGCAAAGCTGACATGGAGCCCTGTCATGACCACCTATGACCCTGAGTACGCATCCTGCCTGCAGGATTTGTACGAGCTGCAAAAATTCGGGATTAAATTCGGCCTCTCCTCCACTACGGCTCTGCTTGACCGCTTGGGTCATCCAGAACAGAACCAGAAATTTGTGCATATAGCCGGAACAAACGGGAAAGGTTCAGTGGCCTCTTTTCTGGCCGCCGTTCTCCAGGCCGCCGGATTCAGAGTCGGCTTATACACCTCGCCCCATCTGGTCCGCTTCACTGAACGATTTCAGATAAACGGACAGGAAATGAACCCCGAGCAAGCCATAGATGTGATGCGCACTGTGAAATCGGCCTTTGATCCGCAGGAACCGCCTACTTTTTTTGAAGCGGTCACAGCCATGGGACTCGTCCATTTCGCCCGGCAAAAGACAGATATCACTCTCATGGAAACAGGGATGGGCGGCCGTTTGGACGCTACCAATGTCATCACCCCGCTGCTTTCCATCATCACATCCATCTCCATGGAACATCAAGAATATTTAGGCACCACTTTGCTCCAGGTCGCCGCGGAAAAGGCGGTGATCATAAAACCCGGGGTTCCGGTACTTACCGGAGTCAGCCAGCCCAAGGTCATTGATCTCATTGAGAGCACCTGCCGCTTCCGGCAAGCGCCCCTGTACAGACTGGGCCGCGAATTCCGGGCCAGGATATTTTCCGATAAACTCTTCTACCGCGGCCTGCACACCACTTTAAAAGATGTATACTTAAGCCTGCCAGGGCGGCATCAGGGCCGCAATGCGGCCCTGGCCTTGGCTGCCAGCGAGATCCTGGAGGGATATTCATTCCCTGTTTCTGATCAAGACCGGCTAACTGGCGTTGCCCAAACCTTCTGGCCGGGCCGGATGCATCTTGTTTCTGCTCATCCCCGGATCATGCTGGATGGGGCGCATAATCCGGCAGCCATTCAGGCTTTGGCCCGCAGTCTGCGGGAAAACACTACATTCAAACGCCTCATCCTGGTCATCGGAATCATGGCCGACAAGGCAGCCAAACCCATTTTAAGGGCCATTTTGCCCCTGGCCGACGAAGTTATCTTTACCCGGCCTAAGTATTTCCGGGCCATGGACCCGGTTCTGCTTCGGGAGCAGGCCGATACTCTGCCCGCGAAACACCAGGTCATAGCCTCCCTGCCCCAGGCCCTGGAGAGAGCCGCAGCAGATGCCGGACCGGATGATCTCATCCTGATCACCGGATCCCTGTTCACTGTGGGTGAGGCCTTGAGTTGCCTTGATCCTGTCAACTGGGCCCCAGATCCCATCTAAAACACGCAGCAAGGTCTTTGAGTCCCGACGAGAGCGGAATCTGTTTTGTCGGGCTTTGTGACTTTGCTTATCTATTGTCCAACAATTTCAGTATGAATCTGGCCTTTTGCAGCTTACACCTCAGACCATAATTTTCGTATCCTATCAGTGCCCTGATCTTGACAGGGCCTTGTTTCTTAAGTATAATGGTTAAACCATTATAAGACAAGGCGTTGCGCGAAGCGGGCGGAAATGAGTTCCTGCATTGCTGCGTGCCGCTGGCAAGAGTCAAAGACTCTTTTGCCATCATGAATATGTTCTTTAATATCCTTTCTTACCCGTGCGGGTGCATATGTTCAGAGCTGCCAAACAAAACAAAATATTTCAGGACGTAGTGGACCAGATTCAGGAGGCTATCCTCAGCAGGAAGCTCAAACCGGGAGATGTCCTGCCTTCGGAACGGGAACTCAAAGATATGCTCCAGGTCAGTCGTGGGACCTTGCGGGAAGCCCTCCGGGTTTTGGAACAAAAAGGACTTATCCACATAAAACTCGGAGTAGGGGGTGGAGCTGTCGTCCAGGACGCCTCGTTTGGCCCGGTCAGTGAGAGCCTGGCCCTGCTCATTCGCCACCAGAGAGTATCCTTAGCCCATCTAGCCGAATTCAGGGCTGGAATGGAAGGCGAGGCTGCAGCCCATGCCGCAAAGCGGATCACACCGTCTGAAGCCAGCCAGTTGCAGGATCTTGTAGCTCAGGCTGAAGCCAAGGCTCAACAGGGACGAGGCCAGACCCAGGCCTTTCTCAAGATAGATAAGGACGTGCATCTCACCCTGGCAGCAATTACCAGGAATCCTATTTCCGTCTTTGTGCACCAATCCATCCATGACAATATTGATCGCTACTATGAACGATTCCTGGTCATGGAAGGTGAAACAATGCAAAAAAACGCTCAGGACCTCAAAGATATCGTACAAGCCGTGGTGGACAGGGATGTGGAAAAGGCCAGGGAATTGGCTATCAAACATGTGTATAGATTTAACACATACATGCAAAGCGCTCTTGAAAAAAAGACAGCCCCGAGAGATTCAGAGCTGAATACTTAACAGACGAGCCGCTTGGACCCACACTAACTCGCATGCCTGCCAAAGCCGCAGGCACGCTTGAGAGGAAATGGACAGGGGTTGAGGACAACCTCGTTCTGCTCAAGAACCAGGTGTATTTGTCATGCAAACATATCAGCAGGTTAGGTGAGCACCATGTCGTTATTCAACTACGCCGTCTCCAAAAGCATCATGTTCGTCCCAGGTCCTGTGGTCGGTATTTTCGCCCGCAAATACATAGCCGGCAATACCCTGGACGATGCGGTCCATGTCACCCGGAAGCTCAATGCCCAGGGCATAAAGTCCACCATCGATGTGCTCGGTGAGTTCATCTCCACCAAAGCCGAGGCCTCCTGGTTTAAAAACCAGGCCCTGGAGGTACTCAAAACCATTCAGCGCACAGGCATTGATGCCAACCTGTCCATCAAGCCGACCCAGATGGGCCTCAACCTGGATCCGGACTTTGCATACGCCAATATCGAAGAGCTTGTGGCCTTCGCCAAAAGCATCAAGAATTTTGTGCGTATTGACATGGAGGACATCTCCTGCACCTCGCAGACAATCAATTTTTACAACCGCCTGCGCCAGGCCTATGCCCCCCACGTGGGAACCGTGCTTCAATCATACCTCAGGCGGACCATAAAAGATATCCACAGCCTGAGCTCCGCCCCCATGAACATTCGGCTGTGCAAAGGCATTTACAATGAACCCCGGGAACATGCCTTCAAGCACCCGGAGGTGGTGAATAAAAACTTTGTCCTGGCTTTAGAACGTCTCTTTGAGCACAAGGCCTATGTGGGAATCGCCACCCATCACCCGGTTCTTATCTTTGAAGCCATGCGCCTGATTGAGAAATACGGCCTAAAGCCCTCAGAGTACGAATTTCAAATGCTTTTGGGCGTGGATGAGCAGCTGCGCCAGATCATCACCGCCCAGGGGCATAACCTGCGCATTTACGTCCCCTTTGGATCTGCCTGGTTGCCCTATGCCAAGCGCAGACTCAAAGAGAACCCGAACATCGCCAGAAATGCCCTCAGGCAAATGCTCGGCCTGCGGGCCAATTCATGAACATGAGAAGAAGCGAGCAAAGGAGGACCAAATGATGGAAAACGCAACACTGAGTGCGGCCACCTGGTTCTGGCTCATGATTCCCATGCCCCTTGTAGTGGTCTTGTCCCTGATCAACCTGGTAATCAATAAAGGGAGGGATGATTAGCATGAATTTTCCGACCCTGATCGCCTTCATCGTCTACCTGATCGCGCTCATGATCATAGGTGTCATCTTTTACCTGCGCACCAAAAGCCTCTCTGACTATATCCTGGGGGGCCGCGGACTCAACCCCTGGGTTGCAGCCTTAAGCGCCGGGGCTTCGGACATGAGCGGCTGGCTCCTCCTGGGCCTGCCCGGAGCCATGTACGCCGGGGGCATGAACAACATCTGGATCGCTATCGGTCTGTCCATGGGCGCGTACCTGAACTGGCAATTCGTGGCCAAACGACTGCGCAAGTATACGGAGGTGGCCAACGATTCCATTACCCTCCCGGACTATCTGGAGAACCGGTTCAACGATTCCTCCCGGGTCTTGCGGGTCATTTCGGCCATTGTCATCCTCGTTTTCTTCACCATTTATGTGACGTCCGGTCTGGTGGGCGGAGCCATCCTGTTTGAAGAGACTTTTGGCCTTGATTACCAGCTGGCCCTGTGGGTCGGATCTTTGATCATCGTTTCCTACACTTTTTTAGGCGGCTTTATGGCCGTGAGCTGGACGGACTTTCTGCAAGGTACACTCATGTTTCTGGCCCTTATCCTGGTGCCCCTTATTGTCATCCAGACTCTGGGCAGCTGGGGAGAAGTGGTCTCCCGGGCTGGAGAGATCGACCCGGAATATTTAGATGCCTTCTCCGGCATGACCCTGATGTCCATCATCTCCCTTATGGCTTGGGGGCTGGGCTATTTCGGCCAGCCCCACATCCTGGCCCGATTTATGGCCATGAGAAATCCCCAAGATACCCCCAAGGCTCAGATGGTGGGCATGACCTGGATGGTCCTGGGTCTTTTCGGAGCCATCTTCACCGGTTTTGCCGGAATCGCCTACTTTGCCAACTCTCCCCTGGACAACTCGGAAACAGTATTTATCGCCCTGGTTCAGGTCCTGTTCAATCCCTGGATCGGCGGAGTGCTCCTGGCTGCCATCCTCTCGGCCATAATGAGCACTGTGGACTCGCAGCTCCTGGTCTGCTCCAGCGCCATAGTTGAAGACTTCTACAAGCAGATCTTGAGGAAGGAGGCAAAACGCAGGGAACTGGTCTGGATAGGTCGCTCTTCGGTGATCGTCCTGGCCTTGATCGCCACCTCTCTGGCCGCGAATCCAGAGAGCAAGGTTTTGGATCTGGTGGCCTATGCCTGGGGCGGCTTCGGGGCCTCATTTGGCCCTATCGTCCTGCTTTCCCTGTTCTGGAGGCGGCTGACCCGCAATGGAGCCCTGGCCGGAATGGTCATTGGGGCGGTCACGGTCATTGTGTGGAAAAACCTCTCCGGCGGCCTCTTTGAACTCTATGAAATTCTGCCCGGCTTCATTTTTTGCGCCTTGGCCGCTGTTGTTATCAGTCTGCTGGACAAAGAACCGGCAGCAGAAATTCAAGCTCAGTTTGACTCCATCAAGTCTTGATTTTTCACACCCCAGGGCCTGTGTACCTATAAAACGTATTCAGGCCCGTTACATCCTCACCAGATAGGCTCGCCTTGACCAAAATAGCAGCCAATTTCTTTTGCAGACGCATTCCCTCTTCCATCAATCTGTGCTAGGCTTTGATAGTCTTTATTCCCCTCCGAGCAACACCCTTCATTTAAGGAGCATATGCATGACTGGGCCCAATGATCTTGACCGGAATGCGTATCACGACCTCTTGGCCAGGGAAATAACAGCCGCCTCCAGCCAGACCCCTGTGCCTAACGGGCATTGCCTGCCAACAATTCAGGAGCAGAAGATCAAAGCCCTGCACCATAAAACAAAGCTGTCTATTCCAGCCATCTACCAAGCGGCACTTAAGCAGGGCATTCTTCCTTTGCGCTACGTACGCAACTATTCTTCGCTTTCCATAGCTGAACAATATCAGCTGGCCTTGAGCAGTGTGGCGGTTGTCGGGGCCGGCGGTCTGGGAGGGCAGGTCTTGATCACCCTGGCCAGGCTGGGTGTAGGGCGATTGATTGTCATTGACCCGGGCAGATTCGACGAGAGCAACCTCAACCGGCAAGCCCTGTGCTTCCCGGGCAGCCTGAACCAGATCAAGGTCCAGACCGCCCAAAGCACCCTGCAGGAGCTCAACCCAGGTATAGAAGTTGAGATCCATCCAGTCCGTTTAAATGCCAACAACAGGGCGCACATCCTGGCCACAGCACATGTGGCTGTGGATGCTCTGGACAGTGTCCAGGACCGCCTGGTCCTGGAAACCGGGGCCAAAGAAGCAGGGATTCCTATGGTTCACGCAGCCATAGACGGTTTTTTCGGACAGCTGATGACAATTTACCCCCAAGATCCGGGACTCACCCAACTTTACGGATCTGGAGCTGATCGGCATCCCTCCAATCTGGGAAACCTGCCCATGACCGCACTCTCTGTGGCCACCTTACAGGCCATGGAAGTGCTCAAGATTCTCCTTGGGCGGGGCGAACCTATCCGGCACAAGATATTGACTCTGGAGCTGGAGCAGGGACTTATGGAGATGTTTTGCTTTACCGGGTCTTACTGATTCCCGCATGTTTCTTGTTCCAGGACTTGAACAGGAGGCGGGATCATGGGACCTGTGCCTAAACGAATGGTCCTTATCCCTCCAGCTCTTCACCCTGTACCTGATGGGGGTGAAAGGTGAATATATAATCCCGTAATGCATGCGGCCAGGGTCTGGCCTTGGTCTTGGCCAGGGCCAGACTCTGTCTGCTATCAAGAGCTGAAAAAGCCGGGCGTTGACATTGAAGGTGATCCGCCTTTTCCGTTACAGCCTGTACTTTACAGTTTAAGCCACAGGCGTTGAGGGTCTCGGCTGCCAGCTCACACCAGCTGGCCTGGCCGCTATTGCACACATGGTGCACCCCAGTCACCTTGCAGGCCATGAGCCGAATGGCATAGGAAGCGAGATCCAAGCTGTAGGTTGGAGAGCCGATCTCATCATGCGTCACCTGCAGGTATTGGCACTGCTGTCCTTTGTGCATCACCCAATCCACAAAGTTCGGTCCAAAGGGGCCAAACAGCCATGACGAACGAATAATCAGCAGGCTCTTGAGTCCAACCTCCTGCAGGGCCCGTTCCCCGGCGAAAAAACTCTCACCCTTAACTGAGATGGGATGTGGCTCGTCATTTACAGTATAAGGAACTTGCTGCCGCCCATCAAAAACACAATCAGAGCTGAAGGTCACAAGCCCTAGTTCAAACCTGTTCAGGGCCTGAGCCACGAAACAGGGCAGCTCTTTGTTCCAGTAAAAAAAACTGGATGATTCCTGATCAGCTTGATGAAAACTTGAAGTGCACAGCGTGTAGATGACCAGATCAGGTTCATGCCTTTCCAATTGCCGGCAAAAACCATCGGCATTGAAGCCTCCGTCCTGACAGGGCTCTACAGGCAGAACCTGGCATCCAGTGATCTTTAACTGCTGAGCCAGAGCCGGACCAAGCATTCCCCGGGTTCCGCCCAGAATCATAATCCTGGCTGGCAACCCGCTTGTTTCTGATTGATGCAGGTAGTTTTTCATATTATTTTGTGACATTTTTCCTGGCTCCGAATCTCGGCAAGCATGCAACTTCATGATTTTTCAGTTCAGCGCCGCCTCTGGTAAGTCAGAAACAAAGAGGTCTTGTCATTTAAACCATTGTGAGCTAATATATATTTCATTGGGCGGTTAACTCAGTGGTGAGAGTGCCATCTTCACACGGTGGAAGTC
>JBKHIL010000373.1:0-2632 GCA_046538645.1 Desulfovermiculus sp. | reverse complement strand
TTCTGCACCAACAACCTGGCCAACTTCCTGATCAGACGGTCCGGGAAAAACGCCATCGTGGCCCAGGGATGTGTGAGCAGAAATATCGTGGGCCTGATCAAGGAGAACCAGGTCCAAAGGGAAAATGTGTACATCCTTGGAGTACATTCCCCGGGCATGATTGATGCCCATAAGGTCCAGGACCATTTTCAGGGCCGGACCATCGTCGATGTCGATGAGGAAGATCAGGATATCGTAGTCAAGGGCATGGACTTTGAAGAGCGCCTGCCCCGCAAAAAATTCAAGCGCGACAATTGCTTTACCTGCACCCATCGAAATGCCGTGCTCTATGATGAGTTCATCGGCCAGGAAGGTCAGCAGACCGGCGGGGGCAATATCGACAACGTGGCTGCTCCCTGGGAGAAGCTGGACAGCGATGAACGCTGGGCGGAATTTGAAGAAACCTTCAAGGACTGCATCCGCTGCTACGCCTGCCGCAATGTCTGTCCACTCTGCTACTGCGATGTGTGTTTTGTAGATGAAAACAATCCCCAGTGGGTAGGCAAATCTCTGCATGAGCCGGATGTATACACATTCCACATCCTGCGCGCCTTTCATTGCGCCGGACGGTGCACAGACTGCGGAGCATGCGAATCGGCTTGTCCGGTGGGCATCAAGATGCGCCGCCTGACCAGCAAGATCGAAAAGGACATCCGCCAGCTCTATGACTACCAGCCGGGTCTGGACCTGGAAACCCCGGCCCCCTTGAGCCTGTATCGGCCCAATGACCCGGATGTAGCTGAATGAGCAAGGAGAGGAGAATGCAAGATAAAATAATCGCCAAACAGGACCTGGACTCCTTTGTCCGCTCTTTGACCCAGAGTCGGGATGTCTTTGCCCCGGTGCGGGAAAAAGCGGGCATGGTCTGGAAACAGGTGGAATCAGCCGAGCCTTTGGAGTTTGAATTCGCCAACACAGACATGTCGCCCAAGGCCTTCCTTTTTCCCCAGAACGAGCGGCTCATGCATTTTACCAATGACAGCCGGGACCCCAATGGAATGATCCTGGAGGAGGAGCCGCCCCGGGAGAAGGAACAAATTCTTTTTAATATCCGGCCCTGTGATGCCAAGGCCTTTTGCGTATTGGATCTCGTCTTTTGTCAGGACGAACAGACTTTGGATGTGTACTGGAAAGACAAGCGGGACAAGACCCTGCTCATTGGGCTGGCCTGCAAGGCCCCCTGCCCGACCTGCTTTTGTACCTCTGTGAATTGCGGACCGCATCACGAGGAAGGCCTGGATGTCCTGCTTGTAGACCTGGCAGACAAGCTTTTGGTCCGCCCCTTGACTGAAAAGGGTCAGTCCCTGGTCGCTGAGCTGGCTGATGCGCCTCAGGAAGCCATTGATCAGGCCGCAGCACAAAAGGAAAAGTCCGAGCAGGCTTTCAGCAGCCAGGTGGACATGGGCAATATCAATGAGCGCCCGGTCCTGGAAGAATATGAACATCCCGCCTGGGACCGGGTCTTTGAGGCCTGCATCAACTGCGGGACCTGCACTTTTTACTGTCCCACCTGCCACTGCTTTGACATCCAGGATGAGACCCAGGACAGGTTCGGACATCGGGTGCGCAACTGGGATACGTGCATGAGCTGGCTCTTTACCCATCACACCTCGGGTCACAACCCCAGAGGGACGAAAAAGGACCGGGTCAGACAACGCTTTATGCACAAGTTCAAATACATGCCCGTCAAGCTCAACGGAGCTGTCGGCTGCGTGGGGTGCGGGCGGTGTACACGGAAGTGCCCGGTAAACATAGATGTCCGTTCTGTGGTCAACAGCATGAACGAATAAGGAAGTCTCATTATGAATAACCCCTACCTGCCGTATCCGGTGCGCATCAAACGCGTTGAGATCGCCACCGAAGACAAAAGTCTGCGCACTTTTGACTTTGAATTTATAAATCCAGAAGACGCCAAGAGCTTCAAATACCTGCCCGGACAGTTTGCCGAGCTGTCTGTTCCCGGCTATGGCGAGGCACCCATCGGCATCGCCTCCAGCCCCACAGAAGGAGATGACTTACGATTTACCGTGAGCAAGGCCGGGGTGGTGACCACCAAATTGCACAGCATGGAGGAAGGAGAGGTCATGGGTGTACGCGGACCCTTAGGCCACCCCTACCCCTTAAACGACATGGAGGGCAAAAACATTGTCATTCTGGCCGGTGGATATGCCGTGACCACCCTGCGCTCGACCATGGTCTGGCTTCTGCATCCGGACAATCGGGACAAATACAAGGAGATCACTTTTATTTACGGGGCCCGCACGCCGGGTATGCTCCTGTACAAGGATCTTCTGGAGGAATGGGACGCCCGCAACGATGTGAACACCTATATCACCATAGACAACGAGGTGGAGGGCTGGGACAAGTATGTTGGCTTCGTGCCGCAGATCGCAGACCAGGTCTCGCCTAAGCCGGACAACGCCGTGGCCCTGATCTGCGGACCGCCGGTGATGATCAAGTTCACCCAGCCGGTCCTGGACAAGATGGGCTGGACCGGGGACCAGATCATCATGAGCCTGGAAAACCGGATGAAATGCGGCATCGGCATCTGCGGCCGGTGCAATGTGGGTCCCTACTATGTGTGCAAGGACGG
>JBKHIL010000372.1:0-2636 GCA_046538645.1 Desulfovermiculus sp. | reverse complement strand
AGCATCAAGAAAACCGGCTTGGCTACCGGATAAAAAATACGCGAAAAATCTGCAGAAAATCATACTCCGGATGGATACATTTCTATCCAAGGGGAAAGTTTTCCACCAGGTCACATACCCCGCACGGGCAGCACTTGCCGCAAAACCCGCATCCAATGCATTTGTCCGGATCAGCGATCCTTTCAAATTTCCCGTTTTCCAGATGCTTACGTTCAATAGCCCCGGTTGGACACAGCGCGTCGCACAAACCGCAATCCATACACGCTCCGCATGAAGAACACTGAGAGGCGCAGCCGCTCAGATCATCGTAATCCATGGACCTGGGATCATGATAT
Source organism: Desulfovermiculus sp. (assembly GCA_046538645.1). Lineage (GTDB taxonomy): Bacteria > Desulfobacterota > Desulfovibrionia > Desulfovibrionales > Desulfothermaceae > Desulfovermiculus. Next base: position 2,301 of record JBKHIL010000372.1, on the reverse strand, counting down.
TCCAGGGTCATTCTGGAATAATCCACCTGCTGGGAAGTCTCGCTGTAATCAATAGTATAGTTCTTAAGCAGATCTTCCTGACTTTTCTTTGATCCTCCGGAAAGAGCTTCGTCAATCGCTCTGGCAGCTTTTCTTCCGGCTCCGATGGCGTCGGTAAGGAGTCCCGGCCTTACAATATCACCTATGGCAAAAACCTTGGGATCAGAGGTCTGATAAGCCTCGTTCACCCTCACAAATCCCTTTTCTGTGGCAATATTCTCAGGCAGAAAATCCAGATCAGGCATGTCCCCGATGGAGATAATCACTGTATCCGCGGGAATAACCTCTCCGGTAGTCAACACCACCCCTTCATCCGTAACCTCTCTGGTAAAGCACGGATAACGGAAACGCGCGCCTGCTTTTTCGGCTTCGCGGCGTTCCTTGCCAAAAGAAGCCGGTTCCTGGATATCTATGAGCGTAATCTCCCGGGCTCCCAGATGATGTGCCTGGGTGGCCACGTCACAACCCACGTTTCCCGCTCCAATAATCACTACTTTCTCTCCGACTTTCTGACTGCCTTTCTTGGCGTTTTTTAGAAAGGTCAGGGCCGGGATTATTCTTTCTGAACCGGGCATGGGTATGGTTCTGGGCTTTTGCGCCCCGGTTGCAAGGACAATATAATCAAAATCCTTTTTCAGCCGGTCAAATTCAGCTGCTGTAAGATTCCGGCTCAGCCGTACATGAGGCAGAACCTCGCGAACTCTTTCCAGTTCACGCTCAAGCACTTGTCCCGGGATGCGGTCTTCAGGAATGGCTGTACTCATCTTGCCGCCCAGGACCTTTTCCATGTCATGGATTACCGCTTCATGCCCCATCATCCGGAGCTGCCAGGCCACGGATATTCCGGCAGGACCACCGCCCACCACCGCCACTTTGCGTCCGCTCAAGGGGGGCAGCTGCGGAACTCTGGAGCTGACACCTTCCTTGCCCAGGACAGTAATGTCCACAGAATTCAGACCTCCCATGCTCCTGGTACAGCCCTGCATGCACAGGTTGGGGCAGAGATATCCGCAGATAGATGCCGGAAAGGGTGTAAAGGCCAGAGCCACATCCACGGCCTCATCCACCTTGCCTTCCCGGATCAGCCGCCAGCGTTCCTGCACAGGCATTCCAGTAGGGCAGGCCGCCTGACACGGAGCCATATATTTGCGGTGCTCCCATACAGGAATATATCTGCGCAAATCACCTGTGGTAATAAGCGGCACCGGACTCCGGTCCAGATCGGTCAAATCACCGATAAGGCCTCCTCTGCCCAGTTCCTTGTCCCAGACCTCTCTTCGAAAATCACTCATGGAACGGGGTTGGTACCCTGTTTTCTCCATAGGAGTTTTTGCCGCAATGCATTGCCATTCTTCGCGCACTGACAGCTTGTCTATAAGTTCGGGCCTGTTTATTTTATTCAAAAAAACTGTCAGGTTCGCACCAAGCCATTCCCAGTCTTCAGAAGATACTGGCACAAGCCGGGCATCTGCTTGACTGTAACCCTGGATGGGGCCCCGGAAAAATATTTTTCCCCCCACCATGCCCACGCATGGTCTGTATCCCAGGACATTGTCCGGATCCTGGGGTTCATGTCCGCAGATTACAGCCACTCCTCCAGCCATGAACTCGGCAAAATAATCCCCGGCAGAACCAAGCACCCAGAGTTCAGGCTGGGAAAACCTTGGGTTATGCTTGGTCATGGTCATGCCTCTGGCGCCTATGCCGCCTCCGATAAAGACCCGGCCCTGAGCCATGGCGTTGCAGGCCCCGTTGGTGGCATATCCGTGTACAATAATATCCGCGCCCGCGTTAAGCCAGCCAATATCATCAGAAGCCGGTCCATGCACTTCAATGCTTGTTCCCGCGGCGCCCATGGATCCAACCCGCTGCCCCGGAGATCCGGTTATGCTGATCTTTACCTGTTCGTTATCAGGCAGAAATATCCTTCCGCCCAGACCGTGCTGGCCAAAGGCCTCTATCTCGATTTCACGTGCTCCGGCCCGGACCGCTTCCTGGATACTCTCTTCCAGGACACGCGAAGATACCCGGCCGGATGTGTCCCTGCCTTTCAGGCGGACTGTATTGATTTTATTCATATATATTCTCCAGACAAATAACTTTTTACCCCAGCAGTGTGAAAAAATTTTTCCCAAGGCAGGCTGTTCAAAAATTCCAAGTGCAAGGAGCAAAAAAAGTTCAAGGTCGCAGCGTATTTTATGATACGTAAGAGTTTGAAGTTTTTGCAGCGACGCAGCAATTGGGAGATTTGGGGCAGCCTGT
>JBKHIL010000371.1:0-2642 GCA_046538645.1 Desulfovermiculus sp. | reverse complement strand
CAATGAAATGGAAGAGATCTCACGGGAAAAACCCTGGGAACGAAGAAGAGGGCAACCACTCCGGGCTGCCTCTGAGAGTTCGGGTTATTAAGCACGCAATCACAAATGATATTTCGGCCCTCCTCGTAGGGGCAACCCTCAGTGGTTGCCCTCTTTGTCAGTTTCATGCGCGATCAAACTGACGGCTTCTTACTGATAACAAATACCAAATAACAGATAACCAGTCGCCAGAGGCGGGGCTGACCACTGACCACCGGCCCTATTCCGCTCCACACCCGGCCCGCCGGGACATGATGGAACACAGCCCCACAAAGACCAGTACTCCGAGCCCTGCGATCAGCGTCCAGCCAGTCCAGCCCAGACGCACAAACTGCATGAGGTTGACCACCACCAGACCGGCCACGCAGGCTCCGGCCAGGGCCATTGTCCCGCAGCGGCAGACAAAGGCCAGGCGCTGAGTCACCGGGAACAGGAGTTCCTGAGCGTGCCGGATCAGGGACGGCAGGATGAGCAGGGTCACTGCTCCGGACAGAAAAAGAATGGAAGCCATGAGCAGACCCACAGTCTGATAGGGAACCAGAGGTGCGGCCAGCAAAGGGGTAAAGCCCACGGCAATGACCAGCACATTGCGCAAAATGGCCCGGCCCGGTTCACTGAACACATGGGGCAGAGCCTGTGGCCATGTCCCATACTTCTCTTGCAGGCGGCGGGCACGGACCAGAAAGTGGATAGCGAAGTCCACAGCCAGACCGATGGTCAATGAGGAGAGCACGGCCACCGGCATGTCGTAGGCTTTGCCCACCAGACCAATGATCCCGTAGATCAGGACCACAGTCACAGTCAGGGGAATCATGGACAAAAGTCCCCATATGGCGGATCGGAATAGGACAATCATCATCAACAGAACCACCAGAAAGCTGCCCAGAAAGGCCTTGAGCATTCCGCTGACCATCTTATCCTGCCAGACCACATTGATGTAGGTCAGGCCGAACCAGTCCTTTTCCAGCTTGATTGGCGGCGGATTGTCCTCCATATACCTGTCCACCGTCCGGACCACCTGGCTCATATCCTTGTTGTCTCCGCTTTTAAGCTGAATCCACAGGTTGGTCCGGCGATAGTCCGGAGTGACGAAATGCCACAAATCCTGCGGCCGGTGACTGCTTTGGTAGGTGACCAGGGTCTGCCCCACGGCCTGGGGAGTGTCAGGAATGGAAAAGGCTTCCTCCTGGCCCATGAGCTCCCGGTGCACAGTCTTGACGATATCAGTCACACCATTTGACTTACCTACCTCTCCGCTTTCCTGGAGCATCTCCTGCATATCGGTCATGTATTTCAGGACATCCGGACGCTTGAAGGTCTCCCCTTGTTGAGCCTCCTGATCCAGAAAATAGGTGAACTCTTCCCAGGCATAGGCTTTGTCTTCCCCGGCACGCTCAGCTTTTGTATCCAGCCAGACCCTCAGATCCTGCAGTAACTCCTGTCTGCTCTGGACCTCTTCAGCCAGGGATTGGGCCTTGTTTAAAACCTGTTCTTCCAGCTCCGGGGTGCCAGGCTCCATAGCCTCCTCCTGGACAAACCGGGACAAGCTGGACTCAAAATCTGAGATATACTCTTTCGGCCCCGGCATTTTTTCCTCTGGCCGCAGACACAGATAGGCCATGTATGTGCCCCCGAAATGGTCATTTAACACTCGGTCCGCCACCCGGATGGGATGTTTTTCCTGGAACCACTTGGTGGGGTAGTCGTTGATCTGGATCAGGCTGATGCCGTACAGGGCACCTGCCACCAGGACGGCTATGCCCCCCAGGTAGATTTTGGACCACCGATACGTGCTGCTGCCTACCAGCCGGAGCAGATGGGAAAAGAGCCCGGATTGAGCCTCTTGACCCTCGGTCTGCATAATCCCGAAATTTTGCAGCCGCTTTTCCGGAATAAACATGATATAGGCCGGAATCACGGTCAGGGTCAAAAACCAGGCGGCCAGGATACCCAGAGCCACGAACAGGCCAAAGACCTGCACCGGCGGGATAGGGGTCAAGGCCAGAGAGGCAAAGCCGGCCGCCGAGGTAATGGAGGTGTACAGCATGGGCAGAAACAGAGTCTGCACTGTACTGGTGATGGTCTGCACCCGATCCCGGGTGGCCTGATAGCGGTCAAAGAACTCGGACAGGATATGGACCGAGTCCAGGACCGCAATGGGCATAATGAATATGGGGATCATGGAGCTCATGATGTGGATGGTGTTGCCGGAGATAATCAGGGCGGACATGGTCACGATCACCGACACCAGAGCCACAATCATGGGGGATATGATGAGCAGGATCTTGCGGAAAAAGATGAGCATGAGCAGAAAGATAACCAGCATGGCCAGGGGGGCGGAGATGGCCATCTGCTTGAACATCTCCACCCCGAAGACGTCGTTGGCCACCGGCAGTCCGGTGATGTGCCACTCTTCCGAACCATCAAAGGTATCGATCTTGGTATTGAGCTTGGACCATATGTCATAACTCAGTTTTTTGGCAGTGATCGGCAGATAGATGGCCAGGGCCTGGCCGTCCTCGGAAACCAGGGTGCCGTTCAAGAAGGGGATGCGTTGAGCGTTTTCTCTGATCTCCGCGGCCTCCTCCTCGGTCTCGGGAGGC
>JBKHIL010000068.1:0-7743 GCA_046538645.1 Desulfovermiculus sp. | reverse complement strand
CCAGATCCGGGAGGCCGTGGACCGGGGCGATGATACAGAAGCAGTCCGCGTCTACTCCGAGACTATGCAGCCAGCGGCCCATGACGTCTTTGAGCAGTTTGATAAGGTCATCGGACTCATTGAAAGGAGCCAAGGATTGCGAGGCCAGATTGAAGAGTTAACCATGGGCCAATCCCAAGATTATCTGGAGCAGGCTTTTGGGCACTTAAACGAGATCATCAACATCAACACCCAAGTGGCTGACACGGAAGTCGACACGGCAGTTACCCAGTCAGCCATGCTCAAATCCCTGAACCTGATATCAGCAGTGGCCGGGGTTCTCCTGGCCCTTCTCCTGGGCATCTTCCTGACCCGGAGCATCACCAAACCCGTAAACCGCATTGTCACGGGCTTACGGAGCAGCGCTGAACAGGTCTCTTCGGCCTCGGCCCAGGTCTCCTCCAGCAGCCAGTCATCTGCCGAAGGGGCCAATGAACAGGCCTCCAGCCTGGAAGAAACATCCTCCAGCCTGGAAGAGATGTCTTCCCAGACCAAGCACAATGCGGACAATGCCGAGCAGGCGGACCAGGCCATGAAAAACACGGCCCGGGTGGTGGACTCCGGAGTGGAATCCATGCAGCGCATGGGCTCGGCCATAAACGAGATTAAGGAATCCTCCAACGAGACCTCCAAGATCATCAAGACCATTGACGACATCGCCTTTCAAACCAATTTGTTGGCCTTGAACGCGGCAGTAGAGGCGGCCCGGGCCGGAGAGGCGGGCAAGGGCTTCGCCGTGGTGGCCGAGGAAGTGCGCAACCTGGCTCAGAGAAGCGCTGAAGCGGCCCAAAACACAGCCCAGCTCATTGAAAAATCGCAGGAAAATGCCAATCACGGGGTGCAGGTTTCCGAAGAGGTCTCCGGACAGCTAAACTCTATCAAGGAAAGTGCGGAAAAAGTCAACGCCCTCATCGGAGAAATCTCAGCCGCTTCCAAGGAGCAGTCCCAGGGCATTGAGCAGGTAAACACGGCTGTGGCCGAGATGGACAAGGTGGTGCAGCAGAATGCCTCAGATGCCGAGGAGTCAGCCAGTGCAGCCGAGGAGCTCTCTTCCCAGGCCGGGGAAATGGAACGTATGGTCCAGGAGCTGGCAGCCCTGGTCGGCGGGTCGCAACAGAAGGCAAAGGAAACGGAACAACTTCAAGAAACCACAAACTCCCGGGCAAAGAAAAAACAAGCCGGTCCCAGAAACCAGAAGCAGGTCAAGGCCAAGAGGACCCAGCATAAGCCCGCATCTGCACAGAGCACACGAAGTCAGCAAAGCCAGTATCAAGACCCGGACAAGGTCATCCCTTTGGATGATGACGAGTTTAAGGATTTCTGATATAGCGTGTCCTCATGTTGCACTATCCGTTCAAAACATTGTGTCTGTTTGTATTTGCCCTGGGACTGCTTGTTGCCCGGCCAGATTCAGGCATGAGCCGCGAAAAAGACCTGCCCGGCCTGCAAACCATGGCCGGGCAGATGATCATGTGCGGCTTCCGCGGTCTCAGCCTTTCTTCCGATGATCCTCTGCACCAGGCCATTGAGCAGGGGCTGTGCGGCGGGGTGATCCTCTTTGACCGCGATGTCCAGCTTAAAAGTGATACCAGGAATATCCGCAGCCCGGGACAATTGCGCTCTCTGACCCGGATGTTGCAGGACATCAGCCCAAAGCCTCTGCTCATTGCCGTTGATCAGGAAGGAGGCCGGGTGGCCAGGCTCAAGCCTGAGTTCGGTTTTCCTCCTTTTCCCGCAGCCGCCTCTCTGGGCCAAAAGGGCAGCGTTCAGGCCACCCGCCAGGTAGGGGCTGATATGGGCCGGCTCCTTGCCGGTCTGGGCATAAACCTGAACCTGGCCCCGGTCGTGGATGTCAACACCAACCCGGACAATCCGGCCATCGGCCGCCTTGACCGCAGCTTTTCAGCCCATCCGGACCGGGTCGCAGAGCAGGCCGCCGCCTTCATTCAAGGCCAGCACGAATCCAATATCCTGACCAGCATCAAGCATTTTCCCGGACACGGCAGCGCATTTAACGACTCCCACCTGGGCCTGACCGATATCACCGCGACCTGGGAACCACAAGAGCTTCTCCCCTATCGACGGCTCACTCAGAGCCAAACATGCGATACGATAATGACCGGGCATCTGGTGCACCGGGGCATCGACCCTGATCATCCAGCCTCTCTCTCCCAGGCCTGGACCCGGGATATCCTGCGCCGCGATCTGGGATTTGACGGAGTGATCATCACCGACGATCTGCAGATGAGGGCCATTACCGATCACTACAGCCTGGAGCAGACCGTTCGCCTGGCTTTGGAGGCCGGAGCGGACATCATTCTCTTTGGCAACAACCTGCGCTATGATCCCCGGATTGCGGCCAAAGCCAATGCCCTGATCAAAGATCTCGTTGAGGAAGGAAAGATATCCAGACAGCGCATTGAGTCCAGCTATGAGCGCATTATGCGGCTCAAGCAAAAGCTCAGCAGACACACAGTATGTGAGCGTATACTTCACACATCAACCACACACTGAGCCATCCATCCTCCATCCTGGGAGGAGACCTCTGCCAGGCAGAACGTTGCCCCCTTGACCTCCACCCCCTGCTCTCCTCTTTGCCCGGAAAAGGGTTCGCCCTGAGCTGTTCCGGTCAGGGTGTAATCCCGGCCCAGGCTGACCGCAAAGCCAGCCAGAAGCAGGCCGTGCAGGTCAGATTCAGTGAGCAGGGCATTGAGCCAGGCCACAAACAAGGATTCCAGATCATAGCCCGCGGCCTGAATCTGAACTTCGGTGTCTAAATTTACGGATTGCAAATCTTCGGTCATCAAGCTAAACATGGCCCTGGCCCCCTGCACAAAGGCCTCTTCCAGGCTGGCTCCCCAGCCGCGGATGCCGACGTCCGCCCCGTGCTCAAAGACTTCAAATCCTGAATCCATTTTTTGCTCCTTAAAGAAGAACAGGAAACCAATGTCAGAAGATACACACACCACCCCCCGCCCCAAACCAGAAATCCTGGCCCCGGCCGGAGGTGTGGACAGCTTCCTGGCCGCGATCTCAGCAGGCGCAGACAGTGTCTATTGTGGACTCAAACACTTCTCAGCCCGGATGCAGGCCGAAAATTTCTCTGTCCCTGAACTGGGCCGCCTGGCCCGCCTGGGCCGGGAACAGGGCTGCAAAACCTATATCGCCCTTAATTCCCTGGTCAAAACCGATGAGCTGGAACAGGCCGGTCACTTATTGCAGCGAATAACAGAGACTGTAGAGCCTGAGGCCATTATCGTCCAGGACCTGGCCCTGATCAATCTGGCCCGTCAAGTGGGATACAGAGGCCAGATTCACCTCTCCACCCTGGCAGCCATGAGCTCGGTGCACGCCCTGCCTATGCTTGAGCATATGGGCGTTTCCCGGGTCGTCCTGCCCCGGGAACTGAGCATTGACGAAATCAAGAAAATGGCCCTCTCCTGCCCCGCTGGGCTGGATCTGGAGTGCTTTGTGCACGGCGCCCTGTGCTATGCGGTCTCTGGACGCTGCTATTGGAGCAGCTACCTGGGAGGAAAAAGCGGGCTGCGCGGCCGGTGTGTTCAACCCTGCCGCCGCCTGTATACCCATCTGGGAAAGACCAAACGCTTTTTCTCCTGCCAGGATCTCAGCCTGGATGTACTGACCAAGACCCTGCTGGACGTGCCCCAGGTGACTTCCTGGAAGATCGAGGGCCGCAAAAAAGGCCCCCACTATGTCTTTTACACTGTCCGGGCCTATCAGCTCCTGCGCGATCATCCCCAGGACCCCGATGCCCGCAGGACAGCCCAGGACCTGCTGGGACGATGCCTGGGACGGCCGACCACCCACTATCGTTTCCTGCCTCAGCGCCTTTTTTGCCCGGTCCGTCCGGATCAGGACACCGGATCAGGCCTGTTTGTGGGCAAAGTGCAGCCCGGATCCAAGGCCGCGCCCCGGGTAAAGACCAGAGAGCCCCTTCTGGCCGGAGACATTTTGCGTATTGGAAGCGAGGACCTGCCCGGACACACAGTGTACAAGGTCTCGGCCTATACAGCCAAAGGCAAGACCATCACCCTTCCCCTGCGGGCCAAAGGGATTTCTCCCGGCAGCCCGGCGGTGCTCATTGATCGCCGCGAACCGGAGCTGGCCAACCGGTTGCGCCGTATGCAGTCCCGGCTGGAGCAGATCCCCAAGCCAGGGCAGAGCAAGGCCGATTTTTCACCCCATTTGCCGCATGCGTTAAAACCCGCAGGACGAGCGGAGCACGTCCATGTCCGGCCTGTACTGCCCCAGGGCCGGACTCCGGGTAGCCCGGGGCTGTGGCTTTCCCCGGTCCTGCGCATCACCGTCAGCAAGACTGTGTACCCCAGAATCTGGTTTTGGCTCCCGCCGGTTATCTGGCCGGATGACGAGGACCGCTGGGTCAGGCTGCTCTCTCATCTCATCCGCAGCGGAGCCCGGAAATTCTGCTGCAACTCCCCCTGGCAGGCACGCCTTTTCCCGGATGAGAATGACCTGAACCTGTGGGCCGGGCCCTTCTGCAACCTGGCCAATCCCCTGGCCCTGGAGGAACTGCGAGGTATGGGTTTTTCCGGTGCCATTATCAGCCCTGAACTGTCTGCTCAGGACATGCTCTCTCTTCCCGGGAAATCGCCACTGCCCCTGGGAGTGGTTCTGACCGGCCCCTGGCCCCTGTGTGTGGCCAGAACCGTGCACCAGGACATCAAGCCCGGCGCCTTGATTCAAAGCCCCAAGAAAGAGCCGTCTTTTGTGCACATTAAAGGCCCCCTGGTCTACCACTTCCCCAACTGGGAGCTGGACCTCTCCGGCCATCAACGGGAATTGGAAGAGGCAGGTTATCGCCTGTTCATCCACCTGCACGAAAAACGGCCCAAAAAGATGCCCGCTCCGCAGCGGGTGAGCACCTTCAACTGGGATCTGCAGCTGTTGTAATCCGGGGCCTGTCCATTTTTTTTAAAACGAGCTTTGGCATCACTTGAGCTGAAGTGTTCCGGCTGCATCCTGATCTTCCTGGTCAAACCACTTTATCTCAACCTTTAGGCTGTGCTGAATGCCCTTTGTCCCCTTGATCTCATCTTCCACCTGGAGTTCAAGGATCAGGTTTTGCGGTATCTCCAGTACAACCTTTTCCCGGCCTTGACTCAGGCTTGCCCGGCCCTCCCCCACCTTGTCCGCAAGTTGATGCAGAAAAGCACTCACCTCAGGCCTTGTCTTTTGCTCTTCACTTTTCAGTAACTTTGTTTCCTCCCCCATTTTTCCTCCAGATTTTATTGACTTTAAGGATATCCTTTTGTTAGCTCACTACACGAAATACATGAGCAGACTCGCCCTGTCCAGGCCGATCTGCTGTTCCGGCAGGATAACAGAACACGCTCGCCTTTTAAACGCCATTGTCTGCACAGGAGATCCAGACCGTGAATAATTCGCACTTCAAGCCAGTTAGGATATTTCTATGGGCCGCCCTTGCCGCAATGGCCATATTGGTTCTCCCAGCAACCAGCCCGGCCCAGTCAAATCAAGACGCTCCCGCCTATTCCACCCTGGCCGACCTGCTGGAAAACGAGCAGTCCCGGGAAAAACTGATTCAGGAGCTGCGTTCACTGGCAGAAAAAGAAGGTGAACAGCTCGCTGCCCCCGGACAAGAGGCGGCCGCCACAGAGGCCAAGACCTCGTTGCCCAGGCGCTTGGCCGAGACTGTCAGCGATGTTGCTGGGGATATCGGGAGCAGGCTGGAACAGATCTGGTCCGCCCTGGCTGCGATTTTCACCTCTGGCCCGGGGGATGGAGTGGACATGGGAGCGATTGCTTCCGCTCTTTTCAACCTGGGCCTGATCATCTTGGCGGCCATTGCCGCTTTTTTTCTGTTTCGAAGACTGGTCCGGCCCCTATTTTCCAGGCTCAGCCTTTGGTCCCGCTACGGGGGCGGCGGCAAGAGCGCTCTCCTTCGAATCGTGGCCGCTGTTCTTCTGGCCGCAGCGCTTGATATCCTGGTAGTCGTGCTGGCCTATCTCAGCGGCAACCTCATCGCTACCTTTGCCTTAGGAGAAGCAGGGAACCTCAGTACCCGGATCGCCTTGTTTCTCAATGCATTTTTAATGGTCGAGCTGTTCAAGGCTGCTATCCGCATGCTCTTTTCCTCCAGATATGCCGGTCTGCGTCTGGTCCCGATCAGCGATACCGAAGCTGAGTACTGGAATCATTGCCTGGCCCGGTTATCCGGTTTTGTGGGCTATGGTCTGCTCTTTATTGTTCCAGTGATCAGCAAAATTGTCTCAGGAGCTGTGGGTCAGGGAATCAGTCTGATCATCATGCTTTTGGCCTTTGTTTATGTGCTGCGTATTGTGCTCAAAAACCGGATCAAGCTGCGCGACGCCCTGAATCAACGAGCCCACAAGACCAGCCTGGGCATTTCCCGTGTCTCTCTTCAGTTTCTGGCCCGCAGCTGGCACTTGGCTGCTATCGGTTATTTCCTGGCCATTTTGATCATCACCATCATCCGCCCAGGGGACGCCTTGTCCGTGGTCATGCTGGCCACAGTCAAGACCCTGGTTTATACCGGGATCGGACTGCTCCTGTCCGGAATCCTCTCTCAACTCATCGGACGACGAATTACCCTATCCGAGGAGCTCCGGCACAAGCTCCCTCTCCTGGAAAAACGGCTCAACTCCTATATCCCCAACGCCTTAAAGGTTGTCCGGGCATTTATCCTGGTCGGCGTGGTGCTGTTCATCCTGGATGCGTGGGGTCTTTATGATCTCAGCGGATGGTACGCCAGTCCCGGCGGCCGCGGCCTGGCGGGCAAGATCTTCAGTGTGGCCGTCATCCTGGTCTTTGCCATGGCGGTATGGATCACACTGGCCAGCGTGATTGAGCACTATCTGAACCCAGGGACCGGATCAGGCGAGCCCACTGCCCGGGCCAAAACACTGATCAGCCTCTTTCGCAATGCCCTGGCCATCACCCTGATACTCATGACTGTTATGATCGTTCTGGCTGAAATCGGCATCAACATCGGCCCCCTGATCGCCGGTGCCGGAGTGATCGGTCTGGCCATCGGTTTCGGAGCCCAGAAGCTGGTCCAGGATATCATCACCGGAGTCTTTATCCAGGTGGAAAACGCCATGAATACCGGTGATGTGGTCACTGTCGGCGGGATTACCGGGGTGGCCGAACGTCTGAGCATCCGGTCCGTGGGATTAAGAGACTTGTCCGGCACCTACCACATCGTGCCTTTTTCCTCAGTGGACACGGTCTCCAATTTTATGCGCGATTTTGCCTTTCACGTCGGTGAATATGGAATCGCTTACCGGGAGAATATCGATGAGGCCGTCTCCCATCTCAGGGCCGCTTTTGACGAGCTGGCTGCGGACGAAGAATTCAAGGACCAGATACTGGCCCCCCTGGAAGTTTCCGGGGTGACCGCTCTGGCCGACAGCTCGGTCAACATCCGGGTTCGGATCATGACCGCCCCCGGAATGCAGTGGGCCATCGGCCGGGCCTACAACCGCCTGGTCAAGATCCACTTTGACGCTGCTGGCATTGAAATCCCATTCCCGCATACCACCATGTATTTTGGGCAGGACAAGGATGGGACCGCGCCTCCGGCCTATGTGCATATGGTGCAGAAAAAGAAGATTGAGAAAGAGGGTGGGCAATAATCCGGGAATCCGGTCACAATTTGTCACCTTAACGCCCTGCCCCTGT
>JBKHIL010000370.1:0-2648 GCA_046538645.1 Desulfovermiculus sp. | reverse complement strand
TCCAGGCTGACAGAGGTAATACAGACCTCAAGCCCGTTAATGGTGTGATTGGTGGCTGCCTCCAGGAGGTTGTTCAGGATACCCACCTGCTCCGCGCTGAGTTCTCTATTCAAAAAATCGGCAATAAATCCAATATCCATGCCTTGGGTTTTCAGCCACCACAGGGCATAGAGGTCATGTTCAGTGGTTGAGGTAAAAGTGAAGCAGCCGGTGTCTTCGTATAGACCAAGGCCCATGATGGTGGCTTCATCCCGGCTTAAGGTGATTCCCTGGTCTTTGATGTGGTGTACGAGTATAGCCGCCGTGGACCCCCACAGCCGGACATCCTCGTAGTCCACGGTGATGTCTTCACTTGTGTCCGGATGGTGGTCATAAGCATGAACGGTAATATTTTGTTCCTGCAGCAAAGCAGTGACATGGCTCAACCTGGAAGGTTGACGGGTATCGCAAATGACCACTGTGTGGACGCTGTCTTGATCTATGTCCTTCATGGAATAGAAATTAAAGAGATACGTAGCGCTTTGAATGAAGAAATCGCGCAGGCTTTGCTCCTGGGAACCCGGAAAAACCAGAATGCCCTGGGGATAGAGCTTCTGGGCCGCGACCATGGATGACAGACAGTCAAAATCGGCATTGGTATGCGCAGTAATGAGAATAGGGGCCTTGATTTTGGCATTCATGATTTTTGTGCTGTTGAACGGGGGTGATAGCGTTGATGCACATCCTGAAGGCGCGAGATGTCGACATGGGTGTAGATTTGGGTGGTTCCAATATCTGCATGACCTAAGAGGAGTTGCACACTGCGCAGATCCGCTCCTCCGGCCAGAAGATGGGTGGCATAGGAGTGACGGATGGTGTGCGGAGAAATCCGGCCCTGGATTCCGGCCTGCCGGGCATATTTGACGATCATTTTCCACAGTCCCTGTCTGGAAAGCCCGGTGCCGGAACGGTTTAAGAACATGACCCCGGATTTGGGGGAAAATAAGGACCGCCAGGAGGTGAGATAGCGGGTCAATTGGTCTTGGGCCCTGGCGTGGATTGGCAGGATTCGCTCTTTGTGCCCTTTGCCAGTGACCCGTAGAAAGCCTGTCTGGGGGTCAAAGTCCAGAGGGCGCAGGGTGCAGACCTCAGAGACCCTGAGCCCGGCCGCATACATGAGCTCCAGGATGGTCAGATCCCGAACCCCGAGCTTGGTCTGTGGATTTGGTCTGGCCAGCAAGGCGGACATTTCGAGCTCGGTCAGGACCCGGGGCAGGACCTGAGGGAGCTTCGGCCCGTCCATATGGCGGGCTGGATTGTCTTGAATATATCTTTCCTGGCACAAAAAATCGTAGAAACTGCGCAGGCTGGACAAGTGCCGGGCCAGAGAGCGGTTGCTCAGACCCCTCCGCCTCAGGGAAACCAGGTAAAGGATCAGGGTTTGTTCTGTAATTTCAGCCAGGTCAGCCTCGTGTCTGGCTAAAAAAGCGGTGAATTCCTGCAAATCCCGTGAATAGGCAAGAAGGGTGTTGTTGGACAAGCCGTAAATGCTGACCAGGTGATGAAGGTAGGTCTCAGTCCAGGGATGAGGTGCAATGCTGACGGGAATGGACTTGGCCTGCAGTGAATCCATAGAAGTCCTGTCTTGCCTTTTAAAAGAAGATGTGCTTCATTCGCTCAGAAAGCCTGCTGGCTTCGCGGGTGCGCCAAAAACTGCTGCGCTTACAAAGTGAGCGGAACATTATTTTCCCTGCTTTTGAGTGCAGCCAGCAAAAAGTCAAAAACTTTTTGTTCTGATGAGGAAAAGGGGACACGAGTGTATAGAATGCAGATGATTCCTGTATATATCGGTCTGGGATCAAATCAAGGTCATCCGGAAGAAAATCTGGCCCAGGCCAGGGCAAAAATTCAGTCCATGACCGGTGTTATTGCCGCCGAGAGTTCACACATCTACTACACAGAACCACAAGGGGTCAAAGACCAACCCTGGTTTGCCAATCAGGTCCTGAAGATCATGTGTCATCCGGCCTGGACACCGCCCTCATTCATGCGTCATTTGCTGAGCATTGAGAAGCTCTTGGGCCGAAAACGGGATATTCACTGGGGACCCCGGAGGATCGATTGCGACCTGCTCCTTTTTGGCCAGTATTGCATAAGCCAGCCCAAATTGGTTGTACCCCATCCCAGGATGATTCATCGGGCCTTTGTTCTCGTTCCCTTGCTCGAAGTATCCCCTGAGCTTTGCCTGCCGGATGGTACCCGGGTCAGAGACTCTTTGCAAAACCTCGTCTATCGCAGAAAGGGGCGCCGGATATGGCAACAGGATGATGCCACTGAACGTATTCAATCATTAAAGATGCCCTCTGTCCAGCAAGATATGGCCTCATAGCAGGGCTATTGGGGTCTGCTTATAATTGTCAACAATGATATTTCTTGATTTTGTTGGCTTGCCTGAAAACGAGCCTGCAAATGTTTCAAAAGCGTCATGTCCGCGCACGAATCGGGCCTTTTGAATCTGATGAAGGTGAATGAGACAACAAAACAGTCCTCTCAGTGGGGGAGAGCATGATTAAGCTGGTGATTTTTCTTCTGGCCGGATTTATCTTATACAAACTGATCATGGGGGATCAGAAGAAAAAGTCTTTAAACAAGGAGAAGCGTACTCAGGA
>JBKHIL010000369.1:0-2653 GCA_046538645.1 Desulfovermiculus sp. | reverse complement strand
TCACCTTATCCGGAGCCTGATGTCCCATGCACACATCTTCACTCGTGGACTGGAAGGCTGTGCTCACCTTGATTGTCGGGGCCACCCTGATCAGCTTTTCGGCCGTATTCGTCAAGCTGGCCGCAGTCGGGCCGATCACGGCCGGATTTTATCGTGTGGTGTTCGGCGGCATATTTCTGCTCCTTTTTGCCCTGGCCCGGGGGTATTTCCGGGAACTGACCCGCAGGAGCCTGTACATGGCCCTTCTCTGCGGGGTGGTCTTTGCCCTGGACCTGACCTGGTGGCATAAGAGTATCCACGGTGTCGGCCCTGGTCTGGCCACGGTCCTGTCCAACTTTCAGGTCTTTATCATGGCCGCAGCCGGCATGGTCCTGTTTTCCGAGCGCCTGACTCTGCGTTTTATTGTGGCCGTCTGCCTGGCCATGGCCGGGCTTTTCATGCTGGTCAGCCCGGGCTGGAGCACCTTTGGTGCCCAGTGGCGCTGGGGAGTTTACTATGGTCTGCTCACTGCTGTGGCCTATGCCGCCTATCTCCTTTTGGTCCGCTTTCTCCAGACCAGGAAATCCTTTGGTGCCGTAGTGGTCAACATGGCCCTCATTTCCCTGGCCACTGGCCTGATCATGGGAGTTCAGCTGCAGCTGGCCGGCGAGTCTTTTTCCATCCCGGACGAAACGAGTCTGGCTGCTCTGGCCGGATACGGCTTTTTCTCCCAGATGGTGGGCTGGATTTTGATCTCCACCGCCCTGCCCCGGGTCCAGGTCTCACTGGCCGGCCTGATCATCCTCCTCCAGCCGTCCCTGGCCTTTATCTGGGACATCCTGTTCTTTGCCCGGCCCACAGGCATTGTTGAGGTCATAGGCGCCGGCATAGCCTTAACTGCCATATATCTGGGCCTGACCAGGCAGAAAGGAGCTTAAGACACATCCAACCCGGTCTTGCTTAATCTCCCAGGCCTGCATATATGCGCAGCCGGTACTCGAGAAGCAAGCAGTAAACAACTTTTTGCTTTAAGTTGCGGCACTGGAGAACTGACGCTCCACGAACCTTTATCGCCGGCTGGAAAAGGGCTGTTCGATGGCCTTTTTCACAAATATCATCCGCTCTATCCCGTTGATGAGCAGTCCCTCCGGGCGGGCCAGGCTGTGGAGTTCATCTCCAGGGCGAAGGCTGGTAATCACTGTGCGGCCCACCACATGCCGGCCCTCCCCTGCCAGCAGGGTCTGTGTTTTAACGCCCCACATGGTGTGCCAGATCACCGGTCTTTCTTGATACCGGCCGATGTAGAGCATAATGTGCCCCGGCTTCCAGAGCAGGGTGAAAAATGGTTGCCCGCGCTGCATGATGAACTCTTCCTTGTCTGCTGCCGATAATCCGGAAAGATCGATTACCTGCCCGGACTCTGCCTGCTGCGATGAATTGCGCGGCAACCACAGGCCAAAGGGAGTAAACAAATCGCGAATGCTGGCTGAGCAGTCCCGTCTGGAGTACAGCCCGCCCCAACCATAGACCTGGTCCATCATTTCACCGGCCAGGGATGCCACCTCCTCTGGACCAGGCCTGATGGGAAATAGGCGCGCATCCCGTCTGGAAACAAAGCCGGACCGGATCTGTAAATGCCCATCTGCCCCCCGAACAGGGAGCATGACCTGGAAGCCGGAGCGGGTCTGTTTCTGAACCGCAAGCAGGGTTCCGATATGAGCCCGGCTGTGAAAAGTTCCACGCAAATCTTCCAAGGACAATTTATCTTTGCTCACTGCCAGGAGCGGACTCTGCTTGATACGCTCCTGCTGCTTAGAACTGACCCACGCTACGTCCTGGGCCCGGACCCAACCGGAAACCCAGGCAGTTTGAACCAGAAGCCAGGCCTTGTCCCTGGATCTGTGCACCACCCGGACCGGAGTGCCGGTCCACAGGATTGAATTTTGCATCATATCAAACGGATAGCCTTGCCCGGCCTGATCCGGATCAAAAAAAACAGGTTCCTGGGAGGGCAAAACGCGGACATTGGTACTGCGAACCGTGATCCCGGCCCGTGTCCTGGAGGGAAATCCCTCGGGATCTGCATTGGACCGCAGCGCGGCAAACCAATCCTGACGATAGGGCAGGCCTTTGGCTGCATACAGGTCCTTGTCTTTGAACTCATCCACTCCCCAATACAACTTGTCCTTGGAGTATGGGGTGTACTCATCCTTCCAGGGCCCAAAAAATCTGGTTCTGTATTCCCGGCCGATTGCATTGAGCCTGGCTGAAGCTGTGGACAACGCACTGCGATCCTGGGAAAGGACATACTGGGCCGGGTCCTGTGGGAGTTGGGAAAGATCAGCTACTGATCCTGGCTGCGGGCCATGGGTACAGCCGGCCATGAGAACAGAGAAAAGGACAAAAATCATAAATATCAGCCTGATCCGCCCCAGGATGGGCTTTGTCCGGTGGTTTACAGGCCACGTTGTTGACAAAGGGCTCACCTCCTTCGTAGACTTTAGCATTAATGATTACTCCCGCCTTAAGGGTTTAAAATTTTAAGATGTGGCGATTGATCATAACCCATTGAGATTGCTTCGTCGAAGACTCCTGGCAATGACGGGTTGGGTCCAGGCTACGCACTATCTCTTAAGCCCGTCATTTCAAGCGTAGCGAAGCAATCTCTGAAGAA
>JBKHIL010000010.1:0-15522 GCA_046538645.1 Desulfovermiculus sp. | reverse complement strand
TGCTGGACTGGATGCAGGAAAAACGCAGGCAGCGCAACCAAAAGATGCTGTCATCTCTGCGTTCTTTGGGTATAGCCATTGAGGAAAACGAAGTCAAAGCTGAAGCCAAAGGAGAAAGTGTCGGGCGGCCGCACCTGGCCCAGGTTTTGGTGCGTAAAGGTGTGGTGACCAGCCTGGAAGAGGCATTTACCCACTTCCTTGGTTCCACTGGTCAGGCCTACGTCCCCAAGGTCAAGCTCAGCCCCGGGCAGGCCATCTCGGCCTTAAAACAGGACCAGGCCACCGTAATTCTGGCCCACCCGTATTCTCTAGATCTTGAGGCCAAGGAATTAGGTTCAGAGCTCTGCCGGCTTAAAGACTTGGGACTGGACGGTCTGGAAGTGTACTACCCGGAGCACACCCCGGAACAGACCAGCCTTTTCTTTTGCCTGGCCCGGGAGCAGAACCTTTTGATCAGCGGAGGATCAGACTTCCACGGGCAGGTCAAGCCGGATATAGAGCTTGGCAGAGGTCGTGGGAACCTGGACTTGCCTTATACCTTGCTGGAGGATATCAAGATAGCCAGACGCAGGCAGGGGCTCCCGGTAAGCTGAGCTGGCCTGAAGAATGATTCAGATGTGAGCCCCGCCGCTGGCCATGCGGACCGGCCAGCTTCATCAGAAGTAGAAAATCCATTTTGGTTTTTCATACGAGTGATAGCACCAGAGCCAAAATTGCAATTTTCAAACAAACTGACTGCCTGCGGCCAGAGGCGACGCTGACGCATGTTTTCCCCAAACCGTCCCGAACTCCTGGCTCCGGTGGGAACTCCGGAACGTCTGGATACAGCCATAACCTACGGTGCAGATGCAGTGTATCTGGGTGGGCCGGACCTGAATCTGCGGGCCCAGAGCGGAGGCTTTTCCGGTCCGGAACTGGACCTGGCCCTGGGAAAGGCCCATGCCAGCGACCGGAGGGTCTATTATTGCCTCAACATCTTACCCCGGCCGGATCAGATGCCCTTGGTCCAGGACCATTTGCGCATTCTTGCTGACAGGCCGATTGATGCACTCATAGCCGCTGATCCAGGAGTACTTCTCCTGGCCCGGGAGCTTTTGCCCCATATCCCTGTCCACTTGAGCACCCAAGCCAATACTGCCAACCCCCAATCCGCTGGCTTCTGGCAGTCCCAGGGAGTTACCCGGGTCAACCTGGCCCGGGAGCTGGACTTCAAAGGTATCCGGGCCATCCGCAGAGCTGTGCCCCATCTGGAACTGGAAGTCTTTGTCCATGGCGCTATGTGCATGGCTGTGTCCGGCCGCTGCCATATGAGCGCCTACCTCACCCAGCGTTCGGCCAACCAGGGCATGTGCACCCACCCCTGCCGCTTCCAGTATCGACCCATATCCCTGGAGGAGGCTAAAAGACCGGGTGAGCCCACCTGGGATCTTGCTTTCGAACAGGAATATACTTCCATTCTGGCCAGTGAGGACCTGGCCTTGATCGACTTTGTGCCTTGGCTGGTCAAGGCTGGACTGGACAGTCTCAAAATCGAGGGTCGAATGAAAACCAGCTCCTACCTGGCCCAAGTGCTGGATGTATACGCCACAGCCTTGGCAGATGTGCGGGCCAAAACCTTCCGGCCCAGGCTGTATTGGCACGAACTGAGTCTGACAGCCAGCCGGCCATTGTGCACCGGATTTTTTTTGCCTGGTCGGAGGAAACGCCTGTTCACCCCAACGCAAAATCGGCCGCAAGCTCCGGTTCTGGCCAAGATCACGTATGCCGCAGATGAAGGTACATGGGGCGTCAGCGTGCGGCACAGATGGAAGACAGATCAAACAGTACAGATTCTGGTCCCTGGCCTGCGGCGACCCGAAATCTCCCCTGCCAGCTATACACTGGAGACTCTGGCCGGTCATCAGACCGACGTGCTTCATTCCGGACAGCAAGGATTACTCCGCTCCGAGCACCCGGATCTACGGCCCGGATTTATGGTTCGTCTCCGTCCCCTGGACTGTGGCCGCTCATAAACTTAATAACCGCCCGAACCGCAGCCCAGCCGTCTTTGCCCATATCCCGGGAAAAATTGTTGACAAAGGTCTGGATGTGCTCCCGGATGGTCTGCTCATCCATTTCCTGGGCATGCTCCTGGATAAAGGGCCAGATCTTTGCTTCGTTTCCCCGGGCGTAATCCAGGCTGGCCCGGATCTTTTCTTCCATCCAGGACGCAAAATCCGGTCCCAGGCTGTGGCGGACCACGATCCCGCCCAAAGGAATGGGCAGGCCGGTAGACTCCTCCCACCACGCCCCAAGATCCAAAACAAGATGCAGTCCATGCTCCGGATAGGTGAACCGGCCTTCGTGGATGATCACTCCGGCCTGGACCTCTCCACATGCCACTGCGGACATGATTTTGTCGTAGCGCATGATCTCCAGCCGGCCCTGAAAACCACCGTGGGCCAAAAGGAGCATGCAGGCTGTGGTCAGCTTTCCGGGTACGGCAATGGACACATCGCTCAGATCCTTGATGTCCCGGGGACGGTCTGCAACCAGCAGTGGTCCGCATCCCCGTCCCAGGGCCCCGC
The DNA here is from genome assembly GCA_046538645.1 of Desulfovermiculus sp. Lineage (GTDB taxonomy): Bacteria > Desulfobacterota > Desulfovibrionia > Desulfovibrionales > Desulfothermaceae > Desulfovermiculus. The sequence continues at coordinate 12,955 of JBKHIL010000010.1, read as the reverse complement.
CGCAGCCCAAAAGACGGTAATGCTCCTGAATCTGGGGATAAACGGCCATGCTGATCTTGGCCACATCCAGCTCTTGGGCGCAAACCGCTTCATTGAGCTCCTGCACATCGGCCAGCCGGGACTCAAAGACATAGGGATGAAGATCAATCCGTTCCTGGAGCAGAGGGGCAAAGATATAGGTGTCGTTGGGGCAGGGAGAAATTCCCAGCTGGAGAATATGAGTCATTTTTATGTCCTCCGACAAGAGTGTTTTTATAAAGGATTGATTGAAACAACCACATCTTGACAAGTCCTGCCCGGTATGGCAAACACAAAATGACCAGGCGGTCATCATGCAATTTGGATTCTAAACTTGTATTATTTCTCTAAAAACACTGTGAACGATTACCCAAGCCCCACGTTTCTGAAGGTCCCCCCGCAAAAGCAGCAGGCCATCCTGGATGCGGCCATAGCCGAGTTTGCAGCGTATGGCTACCATCAGGCCAGCATCAACCGGTTGGTGAATAATCTGGGAATCGCCAAGGGGTCCATATTTCAGTATTTTGGCAGCAAACAGGGGCTTTTCGAACATGTCTTCGCCCAGGCCAAAGAGGTTGTTTCCGATCATCTGCGCTTCATCCGGGAGCACACCCGGGACAAGGACTTCTTTCCCCGGCTGTCCACCATCGTAGCTTCCGGTTTGGCCTTTGTCCGCGAACATCCAGGCCTGTACCGGATGTACATGCATGTCCTCCGGGACGAACACCTGCCAGGCCGGGCTGCATACCTCACTCAGGTCAGAACCGCCTCCAGGGCCTATCTGAGCGGACTCGTGGACCAGGGAGTGGCCAACAGGGAACTTGATCCCGACCTGCCCCGGCAATGGGCTGTTCTTTTTCTGGATGCCCTTCTGGACCGCTTTTTCCAGGTCATGTCCGACCCTGGCCAGGAACAGGCCTCGCAAAATATTCCTCCGGGGACGGACCAAGAGCATATCCAGACCTTGATCCGCTTTATCCGCAACGGATTGGGCCACGGGGGAAGCCAGAGACCAGAGATCAGAGATCAGAGGTCAGCCCCGCCGCTGGCGGCAGACCGCCAGTTTGATCAGGTATGAAACTGTTTAATATGAGAAACCAGCGCTCAGTCAATGCAGCATACAAAATATCGACCAGACTTCGTCTGGTCGATATTTGGGAGGAAAATCATGCCCTTAAACCAAGCCATGCGTCAGCATAAGCTGAGCGGCATTGCCGACAAGATAGAGGCTGGTGAACGTATCTCCCCGGAGGAAGGACAGGCCTTATTCGAGTGTCCTGATCCTGTCTTGGTCGGATCCCTGGCCCACGCTGCCCGGGTTAAACAGCACGGATTTCGAACCACGTATGTGCTGAACCAGCAGATCAACTACACCAATATCTGTGTCAACCAGTGCCGGTTTTGCTCCTATCACCGCAAAAAAGATCAAAAAGGGGCCTTTGAGCTCAGTGTAGAAGACATCCGGGATAAGATCCAGGAACAAGCCCAGATGCCTATAACTGAGGTACATATTGTAGGTGGATGTCATCCGGAACTGGGCCTGGATTACTATGAGACCATGCTTTCCACCATTCGCTCTCTGCGGCCGGATGTGATCCTTAAATGCTTTACTGCGGTGGAGATTGAACACTTCGCCCGGTTGGAAGGCATCTCCACCCATGAGGTCCTGCTCCGTTTGCGTCAGGCCGGCCTGGACATGATGGCCGGAGGAGGAGCGGAGATCTTCGCCCCCGGGGTCAGGGAAAAGATCTGCCCGGAAAAGATATCCGGACAGCGATGGCTGGAGATATCCGGACAAGCCCACAGTCTGGGACTGAGGACCAATTGCACCATGCTCTTTGGCCACCTGGAGTCCAGGCAGGACCGGGTGGAGCATTTGGACCTGCTTCGCACCCAGCAGGATAAGACCGGAGGCTTTGTCTGTTTCATTCCCCTCCCTTTTCAGACCAAAAACAACCGCCTCTCCGGGATCACTCCCCTGACCGGTATAGAGGAGCTCAAGACCATAGCTATTTCCAGGCTCATGCTGGATAACATCCCGCATATCAAAAGCTATTGGGTCATGCTGGGCTTGAAGCAGGCCCAGGCGGCCATGTTTTTTGGAGCCAACGACCTGGACGGAACTGTAGTCGAGGAAAAGATAGGGCACATGGCCGGAGCCGATTCACCTAAGACCCTGTCCAGACGTGAGCTGGAAGACATGATCCAGGGCTGCGGCCTTATTCCCCGGGAGAGAAACGGATTTTTCAACCCGGTCCAGGGGTTTTAGCCAATGAGTCGACAAAAAGTAAATGATCTGCTTCGGGCCGCTTGTTGCGGTGAACGCGTAAGCCGCGATCAGGCCATGATCCTGTATACCCAGGCTGAATTACATGAATTGTCACAGGCGGCCCAGGCCGTACGCAGGCGGCTGCATCCCGAGCCTGTGGTCAGTTATGTCGTGGACAGGAACATCAACTACTCCAATATCTGTGTCTGTGGCTGCCGGTTTTGCGCCTTTTATCGGGCCCCGGGGCAGGACGGCGGATACGTCCTGGAATTTTCAGAGCTCAAAGACAAGATCAAGGAAGCCATGGGTCTGGGGGCCACGCAGATCCTCCTTCAGGGCAGCCATCATCCGGAACTGAGCATCGAGTATTATGAAAAGATGCTCCGTGCTATTAAAGAACATTTCCCTGACCTGCACGTCCATGGGTTCTCCCCGCCGGAGGTCATTCATTTTGCTTCTCTTTCCGGACTGACCCCTTCCCGGGTCCTGGACCGCCTGATTGCCGCCGGCCTGGCCTCCATCCCCGGCGGGGGAGCTGAAATCCTGGTTGATAGAGTACGCCGTGAGATCGCTCCCAACAAATGTTCAGCCGGTCAGTGGCTGGAGGTTATGGGTTTGGCCCATGAAAAGGGGCTCTTGACCACAGCCACCATGATGTTCGGCCATGTGGAGAATCTGGAAGACCGGGTTGACCACCTCCTGGCCGTACGGGATCAGCAGGATCGGACCCATGGCTTTACCGCCTTTATTCCCTGGACCTTCCAGCCCGACAATACAGCTCTGCCCTCCCGCAAAGCCACAAGTATTGAATATTTGCGCCTCTTGGCCCTGTCCCGCCTGGTCCTGGATAATGTGCCCAATCTCCAGGTCTCCTGGGTAACCATGGGATCCAAGATCGGACAACTGGGCCTTTTTTTCGGAGCCAACGACTTTGGTTCAACCATGATTGAAGAAAATGTGGTCGCCGCTTCCGGGGTCAGCTTCAAAATGAGCCAGGAACTTATGCAGGGAGTCATCCGGGAGGCCGGGTTTGTGCCCAGGCAACGCAGGATGGACTATTCGCTTGTTGAGCTCTAAACGGCTCTTCACGGAAAAAACGCAACATCAAAAGCTGCCCAGTCCACCCCAAAATGCTTATGCCCCATTCATGCATCAATTCAACCCCGTACCCGGCCGCTCGCCGGTTTGTTCGAATGGGCAAGATCAGCTACTTAAATGTCTTGCCCATCTACTATGCCCTGGATCACGGATATGTGGCCCATGACTTTGTCTTTACCTCCGGTTCTCCGGCTGATTTGAATGCCCGCATGAACGCGGGTGAGCTGGACATGAGCGCAGCCTCCAGCATTGAATACGGCCGGCACTTTGAAGACTACCTGCTCCTGCCTCACCTGGCCATCGGAAGCCAGGGACCGGTGCAGAGCGTTCTTCTCTTAAGCCAGGTTCCTTTGTCTGCATTGCAGGGACGTACGGTGTTGATCAGCTCCCAAACCCATACTTCAGCTGCCCTGCTTCGCCTGCTGGTCCGGGAAAAACTGGGTTTACAGGTCAAGTACCAAACCGGAGACATAACAGCCAGGCTGCAGGCCAAAGATCCACCTATAGCTTTTTTGGCCATCGGCGACGAAGCCTTACGCCTGCGCAGGCACACCGATTTCCCCTATCGCCTCGATCTCGGTCAGGCGTGGCTGGAATGGACCGGGCTGCCCTTTATTTTTGGGGTGTGGATCGCAAGAAAAGGCCAGGGGGCTGAAGGAGATGAAAAGCTTGTACATGGATGTCGACAGCTTCTGGCCTCCAAGGCCTGGGGGGGAGAGCGGATATCTTTTTTTGCCCGCCTGGTCAGCGAGCAGGGAATCCTGGACTATCAGTCCCTGGTCTCTTATTTTCAGGGCCTGGTCTATGATTTCGGCCCCAGGGAACAGGCCGGGCTTGAACTCTTTTACCACAAGTTATATGCCTGCGGCGAACTCCAGCACAGGCCAAAACTTTGTTTTCTGCCTACTCCCAGCGGTCGCGGATAAAATCAAGGGCCTGAAACAGGAGATCGCGCTCCTCCCGGGCAGGAAATTGAGCCAGGGACTCTCTGGCGGCATGCAAAAAGGAGTCAGCCTCTCGCCTGGCCTTTTGGCTCAACCCATCTTCCTGAATCCGACGCAAGATCCATTCCTGCTCCTCCTGCCTTAAGCTGTTCTCCTTGATTTTGACCAATATGCGCCGCTTGGTTTCCAAATCCAATTGATTGAGAAAAAAGATCAGGGGCAGGGTCAGTTTTCCTTCCCGCAAATCTCCACCAAGCGGCTTTCCGGACAAAGACGGAGCTGCGGCGTAGTCCAGGGCGTCGTCCACCACCTGAAAGGCAATACCCATATTCAGCCCAAAGGACTTGGCAGCTTCCTCCTGTTCATGGTCGCACCCAGCCATTATGGCCCCGCTTTGACAGCAGGTCTGGAGCAGAAAACCCGTCTTGCCCACAATAATCTCCAGGTATTCCTCCCGGGACAGATCCGGCTGCTTCATACGTTCAATTTCCAGGATCTCTCCAGTGGCGGTCTGGTAAATGGCCTCTGAAATACAGGCCATGAGCGGCAGGTTGTTGTATTCTGTGACCACCTTATTGGCCTTGGCCAGCAAAGCGTCCCCGGCCAGCAGGGTGGAGCTGGTTCCGAACAGGAGATGAGCCGAGGATTGTCCCCGGCGCAGGACGGCATTGTCCAGGATATCGTCATGCAGCAACGTAGCGGAATGAATCAGCTCCAGGGCCGCAGCCAGGGGATACAGATCTGTCCTGTTATCCTTTTGTTGCAGGGCCTGGTAGGTCAGCAGACACAAAATGGGACGCAACCGTTTTCCGCCTCCGCCCATGATATGCTCGGCCACGGGTTGAACCACAGGGCTCAGGCCGGAGCAGATGGTGCGCAGGCTGTTTTCGATGTGCGGGAGGTGCAGCTGGAAGAAATCATTCAGCAAAGGCATGGATCTCCTGATACACTACTGCCCCTTGCCTGGCAAGAGATCTTTGTCTGTACCCAGCAATTGCTCTGCTGCCCGCTGCAGACGAGAAAAAGCCAGCTCCATGTCCCACTCCCCTGGGTTTCTGGAGCCGACCCGGTTGGAGATGCTCCTGACCTGCAAGAAAGGAACGTCGTTAAGAGCACAGGCCCAGGCCAGAGCGAATCCCTCCATGTTTTCCACTTCAGCCCGGGTCCGGGAATGCAGTTCATCTGCCCGCTCAGGTGTTCCGCTCACCCCGGCCACGCTTATGCTGGTCACTGTGGGCCATGTGGGGTCCAGCTCAAGGCCCAAACCTCTGGCTGCCTCTTTGGGGTTGAGAAACAGGCGGTCCCAGACCACGCCATTTGGGATCCGGCCCTGTCCCAGGCCCAGACCTTGAGGATCCAGACCATGCTCAGTGTACAATCCGAATTCAGGCCAGATTTCTGTTTCCACCCCGACCACAGTCCCTAAAGGAAGACTCTGCGTCTGGAAACTGCCGGCTATGCCCAAATTCAGCACCCCGGCCATATTCATGCCTGCCCCCAGAAGCCGGCCCATGGACAAAGCTGCGTTCACCGGTCCGATCCCGGTGATCACCAGGATAAACAATCTGGGACCCCATGTGATCTGCTGCCACCGGTTCACTCCCAGCGATAATCTGTGTGACCTGTGACCCAAAACGGCCTGCATTTCTTTGCGCGTCGCCGTGACCAGGGCAAGGGGTCGTGTTTCTCCGGAGTTATCATTCATTTGGCCATCTCGTGCTGAGCCATTTTTTTTTTCGGCACTAAATATCATCGGCCGCCTACAACCGCCAATAGACCGCCCCCCGGGATTGAATTTCAGCTGGCTGCAAGATGCCTTTGATATCGGCAATAACCGACTTCTGCGCTGAGTGCATGCAGGTCATGACCTGCTCACTCGTCAGATTCTTATACCAGTCATGGGGAACGGCCAGGATCAATGCATCAAGATCACTCAGGTCTTCCCAGGGGGTCATGTCCAGACCGAATTCCTGCTCAACCTCCACAGGATCGACCAGGGGATCATGGACCAGGACCTGGACGCAGAAGCTTTTCAGCTCATAAATAATATCAATGACCCGGGTATTGCGAAGATCCGGGACATTCTCTTTAAAGGTCAGTCCCAGGACTCCCACTCTGGCCCCATGCACCCCGTTTCCAGCCTGAATGATATTTTTGACCACCTTCTGGGCCACAAAGGCTCCCATATTGTCATTGATCCGCCGTCCGGCCAGGATAACCTGGGGATGATAAGCCAGGGCCTCGGCCTTAAATGTCAGATAGTAAGGATCGACGCCTATGCAGTGTCCACCCACCAGGCCGGGCCTGAAAGGAAGAAAATTCCATTTGGTTCCGGCCGCCTCCAAAACGTCCAGGGTATCGATACCCATACGCTCAAAGATAAGGGCCAGCTCATTCATCAGAGCGATATTTAAATCCCGCTGGGTATTCTCAATGACCTTGGCCGCCTCGGCCACCTTGATGCTCGGCGCCTTATGTATTCCGGCCCGGACTACAGTCTTGTACACATCGGCCAAAAAATCTGTAATTTCTGGCGTTTGCCCGGAAACAACCTTTACGATGTTTTCCAGGGTGTTGACTTTGTCCCCCGGGTTGATCCGCTCCGGAGAATAACCGATCCAAAAGTCCCGGCCGCAACACAGTCCGGACTTGTCCTCGAGCAGGGGCAGGCACACCTCTTCGGTCAGGCCCGGGTATACCGTTGATTCATAGACCACGACCGAACCCTTGCGCATATGCTGCCCAACAGTGACCGTGGCCGCCTGAATCGGGGCCAGGGCCGGTCGATGGTTTAAATCAATTGGCGTAGGTACGGCGATGATAATCAACTTGGCCTGTCTCAGGACTTTCGGATCTGCTGAATATTTCATATCGGCATCCAAAAGATCCCTGGAGGTCACCTCTCCGGTCCGATCCCGGCCATGCCTGAGTTCATCCACCCTGCTTTGGGAGATATCAAATCCCAGGACCCGGAAATGCCTGGCCAGGGCTACAGCCAGGGGCAGGCCCACATATCCGAGCCCGACCACGGCAATCTTCTCGTCTCCCTTTTCAAAATCTAGCACCCTGAACATGTATGACCCCCTTCTTGTCATTTTCCTTAAGATTTGCCATACTACATTGTATAAAAATTGTGGAGGACTCAATGGATTACTTACCCATCAGGCGTGCCTTGCTCAGCGTGACGGACAAATCCGGGTTAAGCGAAGTGTGTACAGCCCTGATCCAGAACCAGGCCGAGCTGGTATCCACAGGCGGGACCATGCGCCACATCCAGGAAGCCGGATTTCCGGTGACTGCAGTGAGTGAGGTGACCGGATTCCCGGAGATCTTAAACGGCCGGGTGAAAACCTTACACCCTCGTATTCATGCCGGAGTGCTGGCTGATAAGGACAACCAGGAACATATAAACACCCTGCGCAGGATGGACATCCTTGCCTTTGATCTCGTCTGTGTCAATCTGTACGATTTCGCCCAGGCCCTGGCCCAAAAAAAACAGGACCGGGAACTGGTGGAAGAAATCGATATCGGGGGACCAACCCTACTCCGGGCCGGAGCCAAGAACTACCACAGCCTGACAGTCTTGCCCACACCCCAGGTCTATGCCGAGTTTTTGACCCAGCTGGACACACATCAAGGCGCTGTAAGCCTGAATTTCAGGAAGCGGATGGCTGCTAAGACCTTTGCTCTGACCTCGAGTTACGATCATATGATTGCCCAGGCACTGGAAACAAACTCATTCACAAGGAGCTCTTTATAGCCGGAAAGATTGTCGGCCACACCAGTGGCCTCAAGCCAAGCCATCTCAGGCTTCTTCACCGCATTTTCCGCCGCCGTTATCCAAGCAAGGGCGGCTTCAGCAGCGAGCAGGCTCACGAACTGGCCGGACTCAGTGAAATGACCGGCCGCCAACTGGGTATCTTGATCGACCGCCAGGGACGGCCTGCAATGCTCTTGGTCGGTGACAGGAACCAGATCGTCATCCCGAATCTGGGCCGACACCGGCAAAGCGAAGGCCGGTTGCGAGGCCTGCGATTTATACATACCCACTTTGGAACCACCGGCTTGTCTCAAGATGACCTCATGGACCTGGTCTTCCTTCGACTTGATTCCATAGGCGCTTTGCTTGTAAACCAGCAGGGACAGCCGGATCGTTTTCAATGGGCTCAGCTCCTGCCCCCTAATCCGAAACAAGAATTGTACCAGGTCTCCGCGACCTTGCCCTGGGACCGGGTTCAGGTAGATTTTACCGCTCAGGCCGAGGCCCTGGAGTCTGAATTACAGCGCAATTATGAGGCCGGCAAACCTTCCCCCACCAAAGAACGAGCCCTGCTCATCAGTGTGAGCACCGCTCCCAAGAGTGTTCAAGAAGCCTCACTTCGAGAGCTGGCCGATCTGGTGCACACGGCCGGACTGGAGAGCGCCGGACATCTTTTGCAGCGGGTAAGCTCCATCAACCCCAAACATATCCTGGGCCGGGGCAAGCTGGCTGAGCTGGAGGTCCAGGCCTTACAGGCCGGAGCCGGGGTTTTGGTCTTTGACCTTGAGCTGGCTCCGGCCCAGATGCGGAATCTGGCAGAAATCACTGAGCGCAAAATCCTGGACCGGACTCAAGTTATCCTGGATATTTTTGCCCAGCATGCCACCAGCCGAGCCGGAAAACTTCAAGTGGAGCTGGCTCAGCTGGACTACACCCTGCCCCGCCTGGTAGGGAAAAATAAGGCCTTAAGTCGTCTGACCGGAGGTATCGGAGGAAGGGGACCAGGAGAAACCAAGCTGGAATTGGACCGGCGGCGGATCAAAGAACGGCGGACCAAAATCAACAAGGAACTGGCCAAGATCAGGAATCGCCGGGGAGCGACCCGCACCAGACGAGACAAGGCCGGATTGCCGATAGTTGCCCTGGTCGGGTACACCAATGCCGGAAAATCGACCTTGCTGAACACCTTGACTTCCAGCCAAGTACTCACCGCAGACAAGCTCTTCGCCACTCTCGACCCTGTCACCCGCAGACTGCGCATTTCCGAAGACCGGGAAGTGATTCTGACGGACACGGTAGGTTTCATCCGTTCCCTGCCCGTATCCTTGCGGGAAGCCTTTTTGGCTACCCTTGAAGAGCTGGATGCTGCAGATGTATTGGTCCAGGTCGCTGATGCCCATCATCCCGAACTTATTCAGCATATTGAGGCGGTACAGACGCTGCTGCAGGAACTCGGCCTGCACTCGATTCCCCGTCTTCTGGTCCTCAACAAATGGGATCTGGTGGATTCTGCCCAAAGCCAGACCTTGAAAAACCGATATCCCAACGCACTGGCTGTTTCTGCCCTGGATCAATCCACCCTTGTTCCCCTTATGCAGGCCGTTGGCTCCAAACTTCCAGCTGCATACACCTGCCCTGCCCTGCAGGCAAACTCTCTCAAGATTGAGCGGGAATATATGTGACCAGGCCAGAGACGGAACAGTCCATCAATATCCAGGCCAAAAGATGGCTTAACAGAAATTATCGATAAGCAAATGCAGAACCCAAAAGCCCTGAGAAAGTCCCATGTATCCTTGCTTTTTTTATCTTCACAATTTATGAATGGAAATCAATGGGATTGAGCAACATCTTGATCAAGGAACCCGCCAGGGGCTTTTAAAAATTTCAAATTCGTTGGCAAACACCTGGGAAAACATCATTTTCTGGGTGCTTTTAGCCGAAACGGGAGGACGTGCTATGGCTCAGATCAAAAAGATCCTGTGCTCTGTGGATTTCGCGGAATTCAGTCCACAAGTTGCTGATTATGCCCGCACCCTGGCTGAAGCCTTTGGGGCAGAAATCCACGTGGTCTACGTTGCCCCGACCCTGGCTCAATATGTCGGCTTTCAAATCGCGCCCAGTTCCATAGAAAACTTTGTAAGCGAGATTATTTCCGGGGCGGAACAGACCATGGATTCCTTTCTGACCGAAAACTTCGCTCCAGACCAGGCTCAGGGGCATGTCCTTTCTGGGTATGCGGCCGAAGAAATCCTCTCTTTCGCTCTCGAGCACAATGTGGATCTCATCGTCATGGGCACTCATGGCCGGAGAGGAATTGACCGTGTTCTGTTCGGATCGGTGGCAGAGAAGGTTGTCAAGACTGCTCCCATGCCAGTCGTCACTCTGCGGCCCGGATCCTCACATTCTGCTGACCAATAAGCCATGCTTGGACTGTCCCGGAAAAAGAGACACCCTCCAGCCGGTTTGGACTGCGGTCAGACCTGGATTAAACTGGTCGGGCTCAGACGGAGCCGGAAAGGGATCACCTTGCAGCATATCGGCCGCATGCCCTGGACCAGCCAGGACAGGGAGAAACCACAGCATATGGCTTCCAGTCTGGAAGCCCTGTTCTCAACCCTTCAGGTCAAAGCTCATTCGGTCATCACCTCTTTGGCTGGTCACTCGGTGATCATCAAGCGCTTGAGCCTTTCTTCCCAGCAAACGGATGACTTGCCGGACTCCTTGCCTACCTTGGCAGCTGAACATATCCCCTTTGATATTCAAGATGTCTGCCTTGATTACCAGGTCCTGGAGACTGGAGAAAATGCTGAGCCGGCCCCGGTATTCCTTGTGGCCAGCAAGAAAAATATGGTCAATGAAGTGCAGTGGATCATGTCCCAGGCCGGGTTGGATGTAAAGGTGGTTGATGTGGACGGCTTTGCCTTGTGCAATTGCTTCGAATTCAATTATCCGGAGATTCAGGATACCACCGCCGCTCTTTTAGATATCGGAGCCAATCAGAGCACCTTTTGTGTCGTGGCCGGCCATCGGCCCTTGTTTATTCGGGACGCAGGATTCGGGGGGCAGCAGATCACCGACCGCCTGGCCCAAAAGCTCGACCTTCCAATCCTGCAGGCTGAGACCCTCAAATGGCAGGATCCTGAGACCCTCCCCCTTGAAATCCAGGCCCGGCTTGAGAGGGAGCTGCAGACCGCCTTCCTCTCCTGGACTGAAGAGATTCAGCGACTGCTCCAATATTACGCCAACTCCCTCTCCAGTCCTGTGGTTCAGCCTCAGACCCTGTATCTCAGCGGTGGAGGCAGTCTGCACCCCGGTTTACCAGAAATCCTCCGCGAGCATCTGGATTTTGAAATCACCTTTCTTGATCCGTGGCGTCACTGTCATATAGATGACTCACGATTCGACCCCGGATATCTGCGCAGCCTTGGTCCCCACTATGCCGTAGCCGCCGGCCTCGCTCTGCGTGGGGTCATGTAAACCGGAGCACCTGTATGCTGACCATTAACCTCCTCCCGCACAAGAAAAAGGCGAGAGCTGCAGACAGCAGAAAACAAATCCTGCTGGCCATACTCATTGGCCTTCTCGTGATCACCGGTTTGGTTCAAGCCAATCATATGCTGTCCACCAAGATAGACAATCTCAGTCAGGAAAAAAAGTTAAAGGTCAAAACCCAAAAAAAGCTGTCCAAAGACGTGAGCCGGATCAAAGAAATTAAGGCTCTGCTAAAGGATATGCAAGAAAGAGTCTCCATTATCCGGGAAATTCGTTACCAGCAATCGCTCCCTGTCCGCTATCTCGATGAGATCGCATCCCATGTCCGGGAAGATAAGATGTGGTTTGAGTCTTTAAGCCTGGACAATCAAGGCCGAATCATCTTAAGCGGAGTGGCCTTGGACAATCAAGTCTTTGCCAATTACCTGCACCAGCTACGACAGTCCTCTTTTATTTCTGACATCGCCCTGCAGCAGACACAGCGCAAAACAATTCAAGGCCTGAGACTGGTTGAATTCCGGTGTAGCATTTCAGCTGCTCCGGCTCATCCGGAAGGAGAGGAAAATCATGCCGGTTGACCTTGCCCTGCGCAGCAAATGGCAGGATCTTCCTTTGAGCCGAAAAATCCTGCTCTCTTCCGGTGTGCTTATTGCCTTTGCTGCTGCGCTCTGGCTGAGCATATTTCAGCCCAAAGTCGAGAGGATTCGGGGCTTGCAGCAGGACATAGACCACCTTGATCAAACGATCTCCACCTTCCAGGTTCAAGTTCAAAAACTGGACCAATTGGAAAAAGACCTGGCATCTCAGCGAGAAGAACTGCTCTATGCCCAGACCCTGTTGCCGGAAACAACATCTGATGCTGAAAACCTGCTGTCTTCTATAGAACAATTGGGCAATGATGTGGGTATTGACTTTCTGCGTTTTACCCCAGGTAAAGAAAAAGAGCATGATTTCTATGTATCCCGGGCGGTCGACGTCCGTTTTGAAGGAACATTTCACAACCTGATGCGTTTTTTTACCCACCTTTCAGGCCTGGACCGCTTGGTCACCCTGGAATCAGTTCAACTCAAACCAATGTCCCGGGCGAAAGAGAAAGGAATATCCCTGCAAGCAGACTGTCAATTAAACATCTACAGAATGTTATCAGATCAGGAACTTGAAGAAGACGAAGACCAATAATCATGAAGCTGCAGGCAAAAATGAGCAAACCCTTGGGCCCAGGCCAAATATTTTTTTGCTTTTTTCTCCTTTTGTCATTTTTGGGGGGAGAACTGCCGGGCACAGGACTTTTGGCTCAAGCGGAAACCAACAGGACATCTCCGGATGCAAATCAACCCTCCTGGCTCACCCCGCCGTCTTTTAGCTACTCAGCCA
>JBKHIL010000067.1:0-7753 GCA_046538645.1 Desulfovermiculus sp. | reverse complement strand
TGTAGGGGCAAAGCTTGTCTTTGCCCGCAAGGCCGAGCAGAGCGAGGCATGAATACCCATTGTGGATTCTTGTTTCATATGCGCTTTGCCTCCGCCATCCCCCTGAAACTTGGATAACCGCAATTGAAGAGGGATGATATGCTGGAGAATGGAGCCTTAACCGGCAAAACGGTTCTTGATCTGTCCAGGATGCTCCCTGGCCCGTACTGCTCGATGATCCTGGCTGATCACGGGGCCCGGATCATTGCTGTTGAAGACAAACGTTTCGCCCGGGATCCGTTTTTTGTCTCCGCTTTGTACCGGAACAAGGAGCACATGACTTTAAATCTGAAGAGTCAGGCCGGGCGGGAGGTCTTTTCCCGCCTGGTCCGGCAGGCGGATGTGCTCATTGAAGGCTTTCGACCAGGAGTGACGGCCCGCCTGGGAGTGGATTACGCCTCCATGCAGGAGATTAATCCCAGGCTCGTGTACTGCTCCATCACCGGATACGGCCAGGGTGGACCGCAAAGGGACCGGGCCGGGCACGATGTCAACTACCTGGCCGCGGCCGGGGTTTTAGATCTCATCGGAACCAAAGAAGGACCTCCGGTCATTCCCGGAATCCAGATCGCTGATCTGGCTGGAGGCATGAATGCGGTCATTGGTATCCTCTTAGCCCTGTTGTCCAGAGAACAGAGCGGCAGCGGCCAGTTCGTGGATATCTCCATGAGTGAAGCCGCCATGGGCCTTTTGCCTTTTGTCCTCAATCAATACAACCAAAGCGGGAGCCGTCCCGTACGGGGCGATTTTATCCTTTCTCACCGCTATGCCTGCTATAATACCTATCAAACAGCAGACGGCCGGGCCCTGAGTGTCGGAGCCCTGGAACCCAAGTTCTGGGCCGGGTTGTGTACCCATCTGAGGCTGGAAAAATATATTGAGCACCAGTTTGATGATTCCAGACGGCAGGAGATTGTAAATGCCTTTGAGCGCATCTTTTCCCAAAAGACTTTGGCCCAATGGGAGGAGGAGCTTATGCCCCTGGATGTATGCTGCGAAAGGGTCCGCAACCTGGAGGAGGCCATGGCCCATCCTCAGTTTCGGGATCGGGGCATGGTCCTGGATTTTCCGGATCAGGACGGGCGCATGATTCCCAGCCTGGGGGTGCCAGTGGGCCTGGATGAAACTCCGGGGTCCTTGCGAACCCGGCCGGCAAAGTTCGGGGAGCATACACAGCAGATTTTGCTTGAGCTGGATTATACCTTAGAAGAGATCCAAGTGATGATAAAACAGGGTGTGATTTAAACAAGATGAAGATTCACCTGGATGGCAAGGTGGCATAAAAGGCGTGGAAAAGACTATGTTCGACTATCTCTTAAGTCGGGAGCAGAAGAAACTCAGAGACGAGGTCCGGGATTTGGTCCAATGGGTGCCAAGGCAAATGATTCTGGATATGGACAAAGATGAAATCATCTTTCCCAAGGAGTTTTTGCAGGAAGCGGGGCGGCGAAATCTTATGGGCTGCAGGTATCCCAGGAAATGGGGCGGCCGGGATATGGACTGGGTGAGCACCTGCATGGTCATGGAAGAGGTGGGGACCCTGGGCTATATGTTCGCCTGTACTTTCGGGGTGGGGGCGGAACTGGTCTGCGACGCAATTGTCCAGCACGGAACAGAAGAGCAAAAGGAAAAATATGTCCGGCCCCTGCTGCGGGGAGAGAAGTTTGCCGCTGAATGCCTGACCGAGCCCAGAGGAGGATCGGATTTTTTCGGGACCACGACCAGGGCCGAGGAGCAGGGGGATCATTTTCTGCTCAATGGCCAGAAGCGGTTCATTGTCGGCGCCGAGGGGGCAGACTACTTTCTGGTCTACGCCAAGACAGATTTTGAGGCCAGGCCCCACGAGTCTTTGACCTGTTTCATTGTGGACCGGGGGCCGGGGGTGGAAACCGAGTACCGCTACGGGCTCATGGGCTGCCGGGGCGGCGGGGCCGGACGGGTGGTGTTCAGGGATGTGCAGGTGCCTCAAGAGAATATTGTCGGCCAAGTGAACAACGCCTATGCCGTGTTTAACACCATGATGATACCCGAACGTCTGGGGACAGCGGCCATGACCATCGGGGCGGCTGCTCCGGCCCTGGAGGTGGCTACAGATTACACCAGCAGGCGCAAGGCCTTTGGCACGCCGGTGAGCACCTTTCAGGGGGTGAGCTTTCAGGTGGCTGAGGCGGCCATGCTCCTGGACGCCAGCCGGGCCATGGTCTCTACAACCTGCCAAGCAGTTGACAGCGCACAGGACCCCAGGCTCATCCGGCGCATGGTCTCGGAGACCAAGAAATTCGTCACTGAGTCCTGCCAGAAGGCGGCCCACAACGCCATGCAGGTCATGGGCGGCATCGGATACACCAATATCTACCCGGTGGAGCGCATTGTCCGCGACCTGCGTCTGGCTTCCATCTGGACCGGGACCAACGAGATCATGTCCGCTATTGTGGCCAATGAATGGTATAAGGAGCATACCAGGAGACCTTCTTCGGGCCAGCGTGATTATGCAGCCGACGCTCTGGAGGCCGGTGCGGAGGATGAAAAGATTTTTGAATAAGTACCCCTTGACAAAATAATGTTTACCGGTCAGTAAGTAGAGAACGCTGTTCGGATCTGGTGCTGTGTTTTGCTCTTAGAGCATATGTTGTGGATGGGGAAAGGTGTGTTTCGCTGTTTTATCCAATCCGGAGTTTCAAAAGGAGGAGAAGGCATGGCAAATCGGATCAGGAGGAAGTTGAAGGCCCAGGTGCTGCCGGTAACAATGGCACTTGTTTTCCTGGCAGGCCCGGCCATGGCCGGGGGGATCATTAACAAAGCAAATCAGAGCGCTGACTACTTTCGGACCCTCAGCCGCAACGCGGCCACGGATTATGCGGATATCGCCTCGTATAATCCTGCCGGTATCATGCAGATGGAGGACGGTCTGTACGGCAAGGTGGATGCACTCTACATTGCCAAGGACTACTCCAATGATTTCCCCGGCTACGGAGAGCTTGATCAGGACGAGCCCACCATCATGCCCGGCATCTTTTCCATCTACAAACAGGCAAGATGGGCCGGATTTTTTGCCTTCACCATCCCGGGCGGGGGCGGAGAACTGGACTACACGGATGGCAATGCCCGGACGGTTGACCTGGCTTCAGGTGTGGCGGCTATGGCAAACTCAAAGTTTCCGGCTGGAACACCTGATAATCTTTTGTACACAAACATCGATCCGGGAGAACTCAAAGTAAAAAAGAGTGATGTCTATGGTTTTACTTTGGGCGGGTCCCTGGCTATAAACGATGTGTGGTCCGTGGCCCTGGGCACCCGCTATTCCACCGGGATCCGGGAATTTGACGGGGAGGCGACCATCAGTGCTGAAACTCCACTTGATGTACCTGGAGTCGGGACTGTCAACAGCCCACTAAACCCGGAGCTGCACCTGGAAGAAGAGGCCGACGGCTGGGCCGGGATCGTGGGGGTCAACTTTGCCCCGAATGAGAAATTCAACGCCGCCTTGACCTATATCTCCAATACCAAGATGGAATACGAAATGGATGTCAAGAGGGATACCCTGGACATCGCGCCAAGTCTTGATTTTGCCGACGGTTCCAAACGCCGGATCGATATCCCCGGCCAGCTTGGTTTCGGGGCCTCCTACCGTTTTCTCCCGGATTGGAAATTTGATCTCAGTTATACCTATTATCTGGAAAAGGGTGCCGACATAGACACCTACAAGAATGAAGGCAACAGCTGGGATCTGGGCCTGTCAACCGAGTACAGGTTTAATCCGCAGTGGAAGGCCAGTGTTGGCTACCAGCGCACCGAGATCCATCTCTCCGATGATCAGCAATATAAAGAGCCTGAAGAGCCCAAGCTGGATGCCAACACCTTTGGAACCGGCTTTGTGTGGAGTCCCACCCCGGACTGGGATGTCACCCTGGGCGCAGCCTATGTGATGTATGACGAGGTCAAGGACGAACGGGACATTGAATACGATAAAACGGTCTGGAGCGTTTCGGCCGGCATCCAGTACCGCTTTTTCTAAAAATAAAAAAAGGGCTTCCTTTTGGAAGCCCTTTTTTTATTTTTCTTTTTCCCGCCAGATTCTGGCCCCGGCTTGGGCCAGCTTCTCCTCCATCTGCTCATAGCCGCGGTCCAGGTGGTATATGCGCCGCACTTCAGTCCGGCCCCGGGCGGCCATCCCGGCCAGGACCAGAGAGGCACTGGCCCTAAGATCCGAAGCCATGAGCGTGGCCCCGCGCAGGGTCCTGCCTCCTCTGATCACGGCCGTGTCTCCGGAAATGCGAATTCTCGCCCCCAGGCGCATGAGCTCCATGGCGTGCATGAACCGGTTCTCGAAAATGGTTTCCTGGATGGTTCCCGATCCTTGGGCCACGCACATCAGGGCCATGAACTGGGCCTGCATGTCGGTTGGGAACCCGGGAAAGGGCTGGGTGACGATGTCCACGCCCTGTAAGTCGCCACCGCTCACTTGTACCTGGTCGGACCCTATTTGGAGCTGACCGCCCATTTCTTCCAGTTTACAAATTGTGGCCTCAGCAGCCTGTACCGGGCAGTTATGGATGGTGAGTTTTCCATTGGTGATGGCTGCGGCCAGCATGTAGGTCCCGGCCTCGATCCGGTCCGGCATGACCGTGTAGGTGCACCCGTGCAGGGCATCAACTCCCTGAATCTGAATCAGACTGGTCCCATGGCCTTGAATCTTTGCTCCACAGGTATTCAGGAAATTGGCCAGGTCCTGAACCTCGGGCTCCCGGGCCGCGTTTTCCAGGATGGTTTCCCCTCTGGCCAGGGAAGCGGCCATAAGCAGGTTTTCGGTTCCCCCCACAGTGGGGAAGTCAAAGGCGATGTGGGCACCGTGCAGCCTGGCGCATCGGGCATGAATATATCCGGAATCGATGTCAATGATGGCCCCCATGCGCTCCAGGGCCCGGAGGTGGAGATCCACCGGACGGGTGCCGATGGCGCATCCTCCGGGCAGGGCCACTTTGGCCTGCCCCAGGCGAGCCAGGAGAGGGCCAAGACAGAGCACAGAGGCCCGCATGGTACGCACCAGATCGTAGGGGGCTTCGGGGTGCAGCTCCCGGCCGGCCTGGATCTTGATGTCTCCGTCTGCTTTTTCTGTTTGGCAACCCAGCATGCCAAGCAGGTTCATGGTCGTGGTAATATCCCGCAGACTTGGTATGCTGGATAGGACAACCTGCTCGGGAACCAGCATGCAGGCCAGCATAATGGGCAGGGCCGCGTTTTTGGATCCGCTGATTCGTACCTCTCCCTGCAGGGGCCGGCCGCCTTCAATAATGAGTTTGTCCATTAAGACTTGACCTCAAATAAAAGCTTTTGTATGTTTTATTTTTAGAGCGCGGTGGGTGTAGCTCAGGAGGTAGAGCACTTGGTTGTGGCCCAAGTGGTCGCGTGTTCAAGTCACGTCACCCACCCCATTGAAAATGGCTTGCGAGGCATCGCAAGCCATTTTTTATGCAAAGAGATCTTTTGCGCTTGACAGAATTGTTTCGGTATCCACATCCTGCTCTGCCCTCTGATCTCTGTCTTCTGACCTCTGCCCTCACTGCCCCTTGCGCAATTTTCGTACGTCCCCCACCCGCATGGTAACTTTTTGCCGGTCCATGTATTCCAGGAGAGGAATGCTGAACTTGCGGGACAGTCCGGTCAGCTCCTTGAAGTCCGTGGGGCTCAGGCTGTCATTGGCAGTGAAATGCCGGGTGATCAGGTCTTTTATATCGGCAATGGCCTGAGAGCTGAAATACAAGCTGTCATTGATTTTGACTATTTTTCCCTCTTCGATGAGCAGGGCCATAACCGCTAAGGCGTCTTTCTTGGATACATTCAAAGCTTCCAGGACGGTGTTCAGATTGGGCGGCTGCATGCCGGCCTGCTCGTAAGTCTGGAGGATATCCTGCTTGAGCCGGGATTGATCCGAAGCCAGAGAGATAGAGTGCTCAGGCAGACGGAGAACCTCTTTTTCCGTAACCAGGCTCTTATTTTTCAAGCAGCGCTCCACCAGGAAATGGAAAAGTTTTGGCGGCAGTCCCTGCCCCCATCCTGTACTGAGCATGCTTCTGGAAATTCCGGTTTTCATCGGATTTTTGTGGTGAAAAGCCCGCACGTACTCCAAGAGATTCGCCTGCAAATCCTGGACCAGCGTCCCGGAGATAGAGCGCTGCTCCTCCCGGTCAAAGAGGAAGATCTCTTGCTTGGAGGCCAGGTCCTGCAAGGTTCGCTCCAGCTTTTTGGCTGGCATGGCGGTCAGGACGTGCAGCTCAGACTGGGTCAGCCCGGTGGTTCCCGCCCGGTGCAGCTGGGTCAGCAGGACGCTTCTTTGCGGCTGGCTGCGCAGTTGGTCCAGACTTTCCAGATCCTGGGATCGGCGGCGGATCTTGACGCCCATGGGGCTGAGCAGTTTGCCTCCGGCAATGGTCCGCAAAGGGGAAAAGGCCCGGATGACGAAGCGATCGCCGAAGACCCCGACCATGGGGTGGGGAAAACGGACCTGAGCCAGGCAGGTTTCGCCCGGGGCCAATTGATCTCGATCCAGGAGGTAGACCCGGGCCAGGGTCTCCTGAGTCCCGTGATGGAAATGAATTTCCCGCCGATGCTTGAGTGGTTTGGGCGCAGTAGACAACAGGGTCAGCTCCACGTCCCACAAGGTGGATGGAAACAGGGTTCCCGGCTTGGCCAGGCACTCTCCGCGTTGCAGGTTCTCCACTTCAAGACCGGCCAGGTTCATGGCTGTCCGCTGCCCGGCGAAGGCTGTCTCCACAGTCTGCCCATGCACCTGCAGACCCCGGACCTTGGTCTTTATTCCCTGCGGATATATGGCTATAGACTCTCCGATGGATACCCGGCCGTCGATAAGCGTTCCGGTGACTACAGTTCCGTGCCCGCGCATGGTGAAGACCCGGTCAATAGGCAGGCGGAAGATTTCAGAGGACTCATGCTCCCGGCTTTTGGCTGCGAGGTCCTTCAAGGCTTTGGTCAGCTCCTGGATGCCTTGTCCGGTGTGGGCAGAGACCGGGATGACAGGGGCTTGAGACAGGAAAGTGGCGGACAGGTAGTCCTGGACATCCTCCTGAGCCAGTTCCAGGAGTTCAGGGTCCACAGTATCGGTCTTGGTCAGGGCCACCACTCCGTCAGTTATTCCAAGCAGAGTGCAGATTTCGAGGTGTTCCCTGGTCTGGGGCATTATCCCTTCATCAGCAGCCACGGTAAGAAGGACAAAATCAATGCCCGCTGCTCCGGCGACCATGTTTTTGACAAACTTTTCATGGCCAGGAACGTCAATTATTCCTATACGCTGGCCGTCAGGGAGATCGAGAAAGGCAAACCCCAGCTCGATGGTAATGCCCCTTTTTTTCTCATCCTTGAGCCGGTCACAGTCGATTCCGCTCAAGGCCTTGATCAAGGTGGTTTTGCCGTGATCGATATGTCCAGCTGTACCCATGATGATCGGCATGGCGTGTACTCGTCCTCCTAATATACTTGGGCTGTACGCTTGAGGTAGATGTGGATTTTAAAGGGCCACAAAATGTTTGCTGCCCAATCAGGGATAGTACCGCGCTCCGGGCTGGAGTGCAATGATATGACCACATGCTCGCACGGTGATTTTGTTCTCAGGTGTAAGGAGCCAGGAGTGTTCAGGTTTCAGCACCGCCTCTGGCAGGCTTGTTATCTGTTATCAGTTATTTGTTATCAGCAAGAAGCC
>JBKHIL010000368.1:0-2659 GCA_046538645.1 Desulfovermiculus sp. | reverse complement strand
CTCATGAACAGGATCTTCCAGCCCGGACCATCCTGCTTGCCGTTGATGCCAAAGGCGGCCATCTGATCCGGCAGCGGCTCCTGCGCCCCTCTTTTGAGTTTTTCCAGAGCAGAGATCATTTTCTCCCTGCCGGCCAGCCTGCCTCCGCCGGCATCAGCCCGAAACTCTCTCTGCCGGCTGAACCAGAGCACAACAGTACTGGCCAGGATGCCGAAGACTATCTGGGCCGCAATCGTGGTCACAAAAAAGCCAATCCCATGCCCTTCCTCGTTCTTTAAGATGACCCGGTCCACAAAATGACCCACCACCCTGGACAGAAAGATGACAAAGGTATTCACCACCCCCTGGATCAGGGTCAGGGTAATCATATCCCCATTGGCCACATGGCTCATCTCATGGGCCAGGACTGCCTCCACTTCGTCCTGATTCATGTTCTGCAAAAGTCCGCTGCTCACAGCTACCAGGGCCTTATTCCTGCGCATGCCGGTGGCAAATGCATTGGGAGCCCGGGACTCAAAGACTGCCACCTCCGGCATGCTCAGGTTCAGCCTGTGGGCTTGATTGCGCACCGTGTTCAGCAGCCAGGATTCGGTGGCGTTTTGCGGCTGATCAATGACTTTGGCCCCGGTCATCCGTTTGGCCATCCACTTGGAAATGGCCAGGGAAATAAAAGCCCCGCCAAAGCCGAAGACTGCGGCAAAAATGAGCAGATGCTGGAGATTGAGCCCCGTTCCCTGCTCATCCAGGATGCGGTTGACCCCCAAAAGGCTGAGCACTATGCTCAGGACCACGAGCACCGCGATGTTGGTACCTAAAAAAAGCAATACCCTCTTCATGACCTTGTAGACCTCCTGCGCTGTTATGCAAAGTGTTGGCTTAAAAAAATCCTGACCCCGAACCAGGGCCAGGACTCATTCGATCCTTCGCGATTAAGGCGAGTTATATATATCCTGTAAAGAAAAGCCGGCATTTGTCAAGATACAATTTCCTGCCGGAAACGAGCTGAAATTGTTGGCATAAAGACCTGGAAACCAAAACCCTGCTTGCTGTCCGGGCCGTCATCTGGCGGGATTGAGGGGGATGTTTAATCTCTTCATATGCTTCCAGACAGCTGTCCGGCTGACTCCCAGCTGCCTGGCCACTTCGGCCTTGTTCCAGGAACAGGCGTGCAGAAGATCGATAAGCTGTTCCCGGGTAGGTTGAGTCTTCAATTCCTTGCCGGCCGGGAATTTCCGCTCCGAATCTTCCCCGTTCCGGCCCGGGTGCCTGGAAGCGGACAGAATCCCGGCCGGGAGATCACTGACCCTGATCATATCCTGAGAAGCCAGGACAAAGGCATGCTCGACAGCATTTTCCAGCTCCCGGACATTTCCCGGCCACTCGTAATCCAGGATCAGGCGCATGGCCTGTGGTTCAATGCCTGTAATCTTTTTTCCGCTTTCCCTGCTCTGCTGGGTGATAAAATGACTGACCAGCAAAGGGAGGTCTTCCCGCCTATCCCGCAACGGAGGCAGTTGGATGGGAAAGACCTTCAACCGGTAATACAGATCCTGGCGAAACGCCCCCTGGGCCAGAAGTGACTCCAGATCGCGGTGCGTGGCCCCGATAACCCGGATATCGATTTTCCGGGATCTGGATTCTCCGACCCGCTCTACCTCCCGTTCCTGAAGAACACGGAGCAGCTTGACCTGGATGGATGGACTGAGCTCTCCAATCTCGTCCAGAAAGATCGATCCACCATGGGCCTCTTCAAAGCGCCCGCGCCGGTCTTTGACCGCTCCGGTGAACGCGCCCTTGACGTGCCCGAAAAGTTCGCTTTCCAGCAGGGTCTCGGTCAAAGCGGAGCAGTTCACGGTCACAAAGGGCTGCTCAGCCTGCTCGCTGTTGTAGTGAATGGCCCTGGCAATAAGCTCCTTGCCGGTCCCGGTCTCTCCCTGAATAAGGACTGTGGACCTGCTGTCCGCCGCAGCCCGGACCCGGGAAAAGACCTCCTGCATGGCCTCACTCTTGCCCAGGATATTGGCAAAGCTGTAGTGCTCAGAAAGGAGTCGGCTGGCTTCTTCCGCCTTGTGCCTGGCCCTGTGCAGCTCCGTCATGTCGGTCACTGTCTCCACGATGCCGATGACCTGTCCCTTTTCATCCTTGACCACCCTGGCCTGCTTTATGACTGGAATATCCCGCCCATCCCGATGCCTGAGGACGCATTCCTTGGCTTCAGGACTCTCATGCTCTAAGATTCCGCACTCGCGGACATCAGCCGGGCAGACCCGGCCCAGACAGCGGCTAAAGCCCAAAATCTCACAGGAACGGCCCAGGGCCTCGGATGACTCAAAGCCGGTAATCTGCTCCATAGACCTGTTCCAGGAGGTGATCCGGCCCCGGGTATCCAGGGTGAAAACCCCTTCGGCCATAGAGTCCATTATCTGATTCAGAAACCGGACATTCCATACAGCATGGTTTTGTTCATTCATTTTCTCCCTCCTAAAGTACATCCCATGTAACGTTATGGTAACGTTACATAAGTATGAATAACGTTACCCGGCCTGTCAATGCAGCAGGCAGGGCTTTTCAGGGCTTTTTGGATCTGCTTTCCATTTTCAGAAGTTTCAGTTGATTTGCTCTGTATCTGGATAACAGCAATTTGTGTTCAGTGTTCGGT